>CADBQM010000304.1 GCA_902796795.1 uncultured Eubacteriales bacterium | reverse complement strand
CGCCAGGATGCCGCCGGGGATCATGACCAGGAAGACGAAGATCGAGTCGTTCTTGAAGACGAAAGCCGTGTCGCCGCCGGGCTTCACAAGGCCGGAAAGACAGGTCGCCTGCCAGCTGGTTCCGATGTAGGTGAAGGTCAGGACACGGAAAAAGTCGCGGCTGTGTTGTACGGCTTCTTCACTGATGTCGTAGAGGGAGATGAAAGGCGCGGCCATGAAGTGGATGATCAGGCCGGAAAGGAGTCCGATCACGAGGAAGAGGATCTCCGCCGTCCGGGTATATTCCTTCATCTTTTCGAAGAGACCCGCGCCGACCGTCTTCCCGGTGATGATGCCGAGTGCGGCGGAAAGGCCGAAGGTCCCGACCCGGAGCAGGCTCTCGAACTGGCCGACGATCGAGGAAGCGGTCACGGCGCCGGCGCTTAAGTGTCCCATGATGCTGCTGTAGGCGAGCATGTTGACAGCCCAGACGAGCTGGCCTGCAAGTACCGGCGTCCCGTAGCGGATGAGGTCCTTCCTGAGGAGCGGATCCTTCAGGAGGAAGTCCCAAACTTTCAGCTTCAGGACCTTTTCAACGCGCAGCGTGTAGATGAAGACGATCAGGAATTCGGCAATGCGCGAGATCAGGGTCGCGATCGCTGCGCCGCGGATCCCCATCGCCGGCAGGATCTCCCTGCCGCCGACCGTAACGCCGAAGATGAACAGATAGTTCAGGGAAACGTTGATAAAGAGCGCCGCCAGCGAAACGTAGAAACCGAGCCGCGCGTTCTCTACGGCGCGGAGCGTCGCGATCAGCATCTGGGCGGCGGCAAAGAAGACGTAGGAGAAGGCTGTGATCAGCACATAGCTCACCGCACTTTCGATCACGGCCTTTTCATTCGTGAACAGGCCGAGGAAGAAACGCGGGAAAAGAACGACCAGCAGATTTAAAAGCGCTGCCGCGGCAAGCGAATAGCGCATGCCCATGGCGCTGATCTTTTTGATGCTCTGAAGGTCGCGGATGCCCCAGTACTGCGCCGCGAGAATCAGGATCGCGCTCTCGACGCCGCTCGTGAACATCTGGAGCACGGTCTGGAACTGGCCGCCCATATAGACGCCGGAGACGACGATATCGCCGAGCCGGCCGATCATCAGATGGTCCGCGAAGCCGACCAGGAAGGTGATCATGTTCTGGAGCATGATCGGGATCGCGAGGCGGATCAGGCTTTTATAAAAACTGCGGTCCTTTGTGATATATACTTTTTTGCTCCTGACGGATGCTTCCTCCGGTGTGTTCATGGGGCCCCTTCCGTAATACTGATGCTGATGACCGGCCGTCTCATCCGGAAAACGTTTTACGCAATGAAGCCATTATAAATCAGCAATTTTTTTTCTCAAGAAGCAAAAATTTTCCTACGAATATAAGTCAACGAAAAAGCAAAAATCTTCAATAAAGAATTATAAAATTGCTATATTGACATATTTTTAATTAATTTGTTATTGTACGGTTGGAGACATTTGTTTTCTGAAAAAACTATTATCGATGAGGAGGAGGAATGAATCAGACCAAGGTGAATCCCTATTCCCGCAGCGTGTCGATCATCGGCGTTGGCTGCACCCCGTTCATGTACACCGTCGACCGGCCGGAAACGAACGGCCTGACGGAAGGTGAACTCTTTGGCTACGCGGCGCTTTCCGCCATGGAGGACGCGGGGGTAAACCCGCAGGACATTGATTTCTATTTCCATGGTGAAGCATCCCCGCTGAATGGCTCCAATTACCTGACCCCGAATATCCAGATCGCGAACTGGTTCGGGATGAAGGGCAAGGCGTCGATCCATCATTCCGAAGCCTGCTGCACCGGCTACTATGCAGTCGAGCAGGCTGTGAATGCCGTCGCTTCCGGCAAGTATAACTGTGTGCTTTCCGGCTGTGTGGAATTCGGCGACAGCGTGGCAGTGCCCAACCATCCCTACAAGCGCGAAAAAATGACCATGGAGAAGTTCCTGCAGACTACAGCCTGGCTCTATGACCGTAATTACACGCGGAGCCTGATGGCAGGACAGGAGCTGATCTACGACGATGCCGCGGAATGGTACAAGCGTACCCGCGGGCTGACCGATGAGGAGATGGACGAGACCCTCATCCACATGAGTCTGAACAACCGCAGGAACGCGGTCATGGACGAGCTGGCGATCGAAAGAACGCCGTATGAAGAACTGGCAAAGAAAGCCGGCTATGACGACGTCATGGACTACATGCGTTCTCCCTACAATCCCAGGAACGGCGACTTCCTCCGGATGAGCGGGATCGAGCTGAAGTGCGACGGCGCCGCGGCGGTGATCGTCTGCGCGACAGAGCTCGTCGACAAATACATGGGCAATAAGTCCCATCCGGCGATCGAAGTGCTCGGCGCGGGCTGTGCGGCCTGCGAAGCCACCACACCGCACTTTGAAGTCACGGCGACCGAAGAGGCGGTCCGCCAGGTCTACGAAGTCACCGGTGTGAAGCCGGAAGAGCTCGACCTCTTCTACGCCAACGACTTCATCATCACCTCCCATCTTGTTTCCGCAGAGATTGCGGGCTACCTTCCCTACGGCGAAGGCTGGAAGTACATCTGCGAAGGCCGTACGGCCTATGACGGGGACAAGCCCATCAACACGAACGGCGGACGCACCTCCTTCGGTCACGCGCATGCGGCATCCGGCCTTGCGGACCTTTACGCGGCCGTGAAACAGATGCGCGGAGAGTGCGGCGCACGCCAGGTGAAGAAGCTGCCGAAGACGGCCATGCTCCGCGGCTACGGCGGCGCGCAGAACATCTGCACCTATATCATCCGCACGCTCGGGGAAGTCACGCCGGCGCCGGCAGAAGAAAAGAAAGGGTCCGTGGTCGAGCTGCAGAAGATCGTCCAGGGCTTCTACGATTTCCTGGAAGAAGGAAAGATCATGGGCCGGAAGTGCCCGAAGTGCGGCGCGGTCGAGTTCCCGCCGGTCTATGCTTGCAACAGCTGCGGCAGCCTCGAGACCGAATGGTACGAGATCAGCGGAAAGGCAAAGATGCATTCCATCGTCCTGCCTGCGCCGCTCAGCAACAAACCCGAATACAAGGCGCTCGGCAAATTTGCCTACGGTGAGATCGAACTGGAAGAGGGCAGCCGCCTGAACGCCGTTGTACGCGGGATCACCAAGAAGAGCCGCAAGGAACTGCTGGACAAGCTGCCGCTGAATGTACATGCGTCCATCTTCCAGCGGGATGGCTTTAAGACCGTCGTATTTGACCTTGATGAGGATCAGTGATCCGAAAATCAATAGAAAAGAAAGGATGAACAACAATGGACCGTACAGAACTTGAAAGCCAGATCTTTGAGATCATTGCGCAGCTTTACAAGAAGGACGAAGAGGAACTGACGCTGGAGACCCGTTTTGCGGAGGATCTGGGCGGCGCATCGGTACTGATGGTCGGCCTGGTATCCGAGATCGAAAACGAACTGGACGTCATGATCCAGCTTCAGGACGCCGCAGCCTGCGAGACCGTCGGCGATCTCGTGGACAAAGTAGAAGAGGAGATGGAATGAGTTTCCTTCAGGAGCTTGCCGCAAAAGCCGCCGGTCATCCGATGCGGGTGGCTTTTCCGGAGGCGGAGAACGAAAAAATGATGCACGCCGCCTACGAATGCGTACAGGAAGGCTGCATCAAAGCGATCCTGGTCGGTGACAGTGAAAAGAACCGGACGCTCGCTGCTGAGCGGGGCCTGGATCCCGAAAAGTTTATCTATGCGGATATGCAGGATGAAGAAATGAAGGCCCGCCTGATCGAAAAGTACATCGCGCTGCCGGATACACGCCTGAAGGAAAAGGCGCTGAACCGCCGTATGCAGGATCCCCTGCATTTTGCGATGGTCATGGAAGCCGCCGGTGAAGCGGACGTAACGTTTGCCGGCATCAATTACACCACCGAGGACGTGCTGCTTGCCGGCCAGATGATCGTCGGCCTGAAGGAGGGCATCTCTACGGTGTCCAGCATCGGCCTCTGCGAGATCCCGGGCTTTGCGGGTTCCGAAGGGGAACTGCTTGCGGTCGGCGATTCCGCCGTCTGCGCGAATCCTTCGCCGGAGCAACTGGCGGACATTGCGATCAGTGCCTGCGAGACCGTGCACGAGCTTCTCGACTGGGAGCCGCGCTGCGCGTTCATCAGCTACTCGACACTGGGTTCCGGCCAGGGGTCGCTCGTGGACAAGGTGAAGGAAGCAGTGGAGATCGCGAAGGAAAAACGGCCGGATCTCAAGATCGATGGTGAATTCCAGCTCGACGCAGCGATCGTGCCGGCAGTTGCGGCAAAGAAAGTGAAGCGTGAAAGCGAAGTCGCCGGCAAGGCGAACGTCATCATCTGGCCGGACCTGAACGTCGGCAACGCCGGCGTCAAGCTGATCCAGATCATGGGCCACGCGGACGCCTACGGACCGCTGCTCCAGGGCTTTAAGAAGATCGTGTGCGACTGCTCCAGAAGTGCGCCGGTATCGGAACTGAAGGGCAACATCATCATGTCCGCGATCCGCGCAGCGGCACAGTAAAAAACGGACGGAGAAACAAAACGTGAAAATCCTTGCGATCTCCGTCGGCGGCGCGAAGACCGGAAACGGCACCGAAGTGGAATGCCCCCTGTGCGGCATCTACGGGTACCTGGAAGTGACGGACGGAAAGATCCGGGTCAGTTTCTCCGACGCGGAGAAGAAACGCGCACGGAACACGCTTGCCGGGCTCTATGAGCATTATCATGAGCTGCATGACATGATGGGCACCGTGCGGGAGAACATCGCGGCGCACAAGGACGATATGGGAGATCTTCTCGCACCGTTCTACAATTACGCGCCGGACTACAAAGAGCAATGATTTTGGAGGCAACACATGGCTGATATCAGACTTGGCATCCTGGGTTACGGTTTTATGGGCCACGAGCATATGAACCTGCTGAAGCGGATTCCGGAGATCTCGATCGAAGCGATCTGCGATATCGTTCCTTCCCAGATGGATGACGCGCCGGAAGGCGTACGGAAGTACACCGACATGGACGAGCTGATCGCGGATCCGGAAGTCAATACCGTACTGATCGTGATCCCGAACCCGCTCCACAAGGAAGCGGCTGTGAAGGCGGCCCGCGCGGGCAAGCACATCATCTGTGAAAAGCCGGCGGCGTTGACGGTCGCGGACTTTGACGAGATGGTCGCGGAGGCAGAAAAGGCCGGCGTACGCATGACGGTGCATCAGCAGCGCCGCCACGACCCGGATTTCGTGCCGATGAAGGCCGTGCTGAAACAAGGCCTGGTCGGAAAGCCTTATCTTGTCCGTTCCATGATGTACGGCGTCAACGGCAACATGCACGACTGGCACATCTATCCGGAAATGGGCGGCGGCATGCTCTATGACTGGGGCATCCATCTGATCGACCAGATCCTGGACATGGTGGACGAAAAGGTCGTGTCCGTCTATGCGGACATCAAGAACGTGATCAACAAGGAAGTCGACGATTACTTCCTCCTGGTCTTCCGCTTTGAGAGCGGCCTTACTGCCGAGATCGAGCTTGGTACCTACTTCCTGACGCCCAAGCGTGCGTGGATCGTCGCCGGCGATACGGGAACGGCGCTGCTCGATATTGACTTCCTGAATGGCATGAAGGAGACCCGGCGGATCGTTCGTACACGGCATCTGCTGGAGAACGTTCCCGGCAAGATCACGATGACCTCCGCCGGACCCACCCGTTCCTTCGGACCGCCGGAAGAAGGCCTGCTCTATGAAGAGCCCCTGCCGGACGTGCCGACAAATGACCTTGACTGGTTCAAGGGCTACATCCGTGCGATGGAGGAAGGGACGCCCTTTGAGGTGACATTGCCCCAGGTCCGCCGCGACCTCTGCATCATGGATGCTTTCCGTGAATCCGCAAGGACCGGAAAGGCAGTGCCTTTTGAAGCCTGACAACAAACTTCATACAACACAAAGAATAAAGGAGAAACAAACATGGCAAAACTTAGAATCGGCGTGATCGGCTGCGGCGGTATCGCGAACCAGAAGCACCTTCCGGCAATGAAGGCGAACAGTGACCTCTGCGAAGTGGTCGCATTCTGCGACATCATCCTCGAGAGAGCGGAAAAGGCAGCCGAAGAGTACGGCGTGCCCGGCGCGCAGGTCTGTGAAGACTATCATGAGCTCTGCGCGAATCCGGATGTGGACGTCGTCCATGTCTGCACCCCCAACGTCAGCCACTGCGAGATCACGGTCGAGGCATTTGCTCAGGGCAAGCATGTATATTGCGAGAAGCCGATGAGCCACAGCCCCGAAGACGCGGAAAAGATGATCGAAGCCTGGAAGAAGAGCGGCAAGCAGTTCACGATCGGCTATCAGAACCGTTTCCGTCCGGAAGTCCAGAACCTGAAGGCAGCCTGCGAAGCCGGCGATCTCGGTGAGATCTACTACGGCAAGGCACATGCGATCCGCCGCCGCGGCGTACCGACCTGGGGCGTATTCCCGAACAAGGCCCTGCAGGGCGGCGGTCCCCTGATCGACATCGGCACCCACGCACTGGACATCACCCTGTGGTGCATGAACAACTATGACGTGGAATCCGTCAGCGGCAGCGTGTTTTATAAACTTGGCCACCTGCAGCAGGCGACCGAGGGCAACGTATTCGGTCCCTGGGATCCGGAGACCTATGAAGTCGAAGACAGCGCAATGGGCTTCATCAAGATGAAGAACGGCGCGACCATCAGCCTGGAAGCTGCATGGGCGATCAACTTAAGGGATGCCAAGGAAGCGGCGACGACCCTCTGCGGCACCAAGGCCGGTGCGGAGATCATCTCCGGCATGAGCTATCCGAGCCAGTCCGTGGTCTACAACCGCGGCCGGAACGGCCAGCTGATGGACGAAGTGCTCGCAGGCGGCGGCGCGGTCGCTTACTTTGAAGGCGGTTCCGCGGAACCCGGCGTGATCGACAACCGTCAGTGGCTGAACGCCATCATCAACGGGACAGAGCCGCTCGTCAAGCCGGAAGAAGCGCTGGTCGTTACCAAAGTGCTTGACGCGATCTACAAGGCAGCGGAGACCGGTCACGAGATCCGCTTCTGATATTCTTAAAAGCAGGAGCCCTGGCTGCATCTACACAGCCGGAGCTCCTTCCTGTTTACGGACCCTGTCATATCGAGACCTGTTAAGGGAGAAGACCTTATGGCGAATATTACGATCGACGGCATCCGGCTGACCGTGCCGGATCATAAGAATATTCTGGAATGTGCGCTCGACGCCGGGATCTATATCCCGCATCTTTGTCATCACAAAGATCTTCCGGAAAACGGTTCCTGCCGCCTGTGCATCGTCGAAGTTGAAGGGAAGGAACATCCCGTTTCCTCCTGTAAGCTGACCGCGGAAGACGGCATGGTGATCGTTACCAAAAGCGAAAAACTGAAAAAGCTCCGGGAACTTGCCATGGAGCTGCTGCTCGCGGGCCATCCTGAAGACTGCTCCACCTGCCCCAAATACGGCAACTGTGAGCTCCAGACGATGATCCAGTATATCGGCGCGAGCAATACCCGCATGAAGCATCGCACCCGCGGTTTTAAGACCGAGGAGCGGAACCCCCTGCTGATCCACGACATGAACCGCTGCATCCTCTGCGGACGCTGTGTGCGCGCCTGTCAGGAGCTCCGGGGCGTCGGCGTCCTGGACTACAGGAAAAAGGACCTCGAGACTTATGTGGGGACCCTGCATGAGAAATTATTGAAGGACGCGGACTGCCGTTTCTGCGGCGCCTGCGCGGAAGTCTGTCCCACCGGCACCATCCGGCTGAAAGAACGGGAGCAGACCAAAGATTTTACAAGAGAAGACCGGACCGTTCCCTGCAAGGGATCCTGTCCTGCGCATACGGATGTGCCCCGCTATATCCGCTTCGTGAAGGAAGGCGATTATGACGCAGCCGCCGCGGTGATCCGTGAAAAGGCGCCGTTCCCCGGCTCGCTCGGCCTCGTCTGCAATCATGTCTGTGAACTGGCCTGCAAACGTGTCGATGTGAACGAAGCGATGTCCATCCGGAACATCAAGCGTTATGCGTCAGAGCACGACAGCGGGAAATACTGGAAGGGCAGAGGCAAACAGCTGCCGGATACTGGAAAGAAAGTCTGTGTCGTCGGTGCGGGCCCTGCAGGCCTGACGGCGGCGTATTATCTCAGAAAACAGGGCCACGACGTCACCGTGAAGGAAGCGCTTCCGGAAGCCGGCGGCATGATGCGCTACGGCATTCCGGCCTACCGTCTCCCGCGGGAAGTCGTGGCCGGCGAAGTTTCCGTGATCACGGATACCGGCGTGAAGATCGAATACAATGAACGGATTACCGAGCCGAAGAAGCTGCTTGCGGACTACGACGCGGTACTGATCGCGATCGGCACGCACGTCGGCACCAAGCTCCCGATCCCCGGTTCAAATCTTCCGGGCGTCATCCTGAACATTGATTTCTTGAGGAACTGCTCTATGGGCCTGCCGACCGGCATCGGCGAAAGGGTCATCGTGCTCGGCGGCGGCAACGTGGCGTTTGACTGCGCAAGATCCGCAAGACGCCTCGGCGCGAAGGAGATCCATGTCGCCTGTCTCGAAGCTCGTGAAAAGATGACCGCGGACGATGAAGAGATCGAACAGGCGAAGGAAGAAGGCATCTTCGTCCATCCGGCACAGAGCTTCGAACGGATCACCGGCGAAGATCATGTGACCGGTGTGGATTTCATGAATGTGCTCGGCTTCCATTTTGACGAGAACCGGCGTGCGATCACCGAGAAGGAAGAAGGCTCGGAGCATCACATCGACGCGGACACCGTAATCTTCGCGGTCGGCCAGCACCCGGACCTTTCGGAGGTCAGCGGCCTGGAGCTCTTCCGCGGCAGCTATGTGGTCTGTCTCCCCGGAAAGAACGCGACCTCCACGGAGGGCATTTTCGGCGCGGGCGACGTGGTCTACGGCACGAAATCCGTGATCCAGGCCATCGAAGCCGGCCGTGAGGCAGCTTCGGAGATCGACCGCTACTTAGGCGGCGACGGGGATATCTCAGAAAAACTGGCGCCGGAACAGCATGCGGATCCGAAGATCGGGAAGATCGAAGGCTTCGGCTATCTGGAGCGGAAGAAAACGGATGCGGATCCCGCCGAAATGCGTGCAGACAACTTCCGCCTTTTCGACCACGGTATCTCCGACTGCAGCATCTGCGCGGAAGCGGAGCGCTGCCTGCAGTGTGACCTGGCGCTGAAGATCTCGCGTCCGAGACTCTGGAGCGACGTAAGCAAAGAGGAGGTGACGGCATGAGGATCGAAGACGTACGTGCGGCCGGACTCCGCGAATACGGCGTCTACAACGAGCCGCTCGCAGCGCGGATAGAAGAAGCCGCTGCGGAACTCAGCCGCCTGAAAGAGACCGGCGGGGCGGCAGACATCGCCGTCGCCCTGAACAATAATGATTTTGACCGTGCGCTGCTCGTACTGCTTCGGGAAGAAGCGGAGGCGGTGTTCCGCGGCATCGTGCTTCTGAAGGAGCTGACGGACGCGGAAAAAGCCGTCCTGTATCTGCCGGAAGAAGAAACAGCGCTTGCGGAGACACTTAAAACACAGAAAGAAGCGGCCGGCTTCCCGGACGAGATCCGCTGCGGGATCGTCCCGGCACGCGAATTCGCGGAGCATGCGCGCTTCCATATCGAGACCGCCTTTGCCCTGGCAAAGCTCATGGAAGGCGTTCTGCCGGAGATCCGGCTGTACTGCCGTGAAGCAGAAGGCTTCCTCGTGAAGACCGCCCCGTTCGGCACGAAGCTTCAGGAGATCTTCCCGCTGCCGGCCGGCCTCAAGGCCGTTCAGCTCGGCAGTCGTGTGCTGACGAAGGAAGAGGCGGAAGCGCTCGAGATCCTGCCGGAGACCGTACTCGGCAGCGGCGTCGTTCGTTTCGTGACGGAAAAGGACTGCCTGGTCGCGGACGCGCTCGACGGACTGCTCCGGTCCAGACAGGAAAGCTGCGGCAAGTGTACGTTCTGCCGGGAGGGGCTCCTGCAGATCCAGGCCTTCTTGGCAGAAGTGAAGGCAGGGAAGGGCGACGCCGGCCACTTCGACATCATCGAAGAGATCGGCGAAGCGATGGACTTCTCCTCCCTCTGCAGTATCGGCCAGCGCGGCGCGGACTTCCTCCTCACAGCACTCGCGAAATACCGCGCGGAATTCGAAGCACATCAGAAGAAGCAGTGCCCGGCGGGCGTCTGCTTCCGGAAAGAGAAGATCTACATCGATCCCGCGAAGTGCACCGGCTGCGGCAAATGTGCAGCGGTCTGCGAAGCGGACGCGGTCGAAGGCCGTCCGGGCTATGTCCACCTGATCGACAACGGACGCTGCACCTTCTGCGGAAAGTGCATGGAAGTCTGCCCGGAACAGGCCATCGTCGTTACCGAAGGCGCGCTCCCGAAACTCCCCGACCGTCCGATGAAGGTCGGCAGAGGCACTGCGGCAGGCGGCGCGGCGGAAACGAAGAAGGCATCGAAACGGATCACACGGCCCGCAGGGCATAAGAGCACGGCTGAGGCCCCGGCTTCGGGTCCGAAGACGGTGGCTTATGAAGCTTTTGACATCACCAAGTTCCTTCAGGAAGGAGATCAGATGAAGACTTACGATACAGAGATCTGCGTGATCGCCGGCGGCCCGTCCGGCCTTTCGGCGGCGGTCCAGGCAGCGGAGAAGGGCGCGAAGGTCATCGTGCTTGAGAAGGCTGCAGCGGTCGGCGGCGCGGCAAACATGGGCATGGGCCCCCTGGGCATCGGGACGAAGTACCAGAAGCAGCAGATGGAAGACATCACGGTCGAAAAGGCCTTCAACATGTTCATGGAATACACGCACTACCAGGTGGACGCACGGCTCGTCAAGCGCTACTTCACGCAGTCCGCGGAGACCATCGAATGGCTGGAAGGCATGGGCGTGGAATTTGAAGGCGCTTTTCGTTACTTCCCGCAGTCCGAGTGCACCTGGCATATCGTGAAGAGCGGCCAGCGGATCGGACCGCGTGCAGCTTCCTTCATGAACAAGGCTCTCTACAACAAGGCGCTGGAGCTCGGCGTCGAATTCCTGCTGGAGACCCGCGCGCTGCACATCGTCAAGGAAGACGAGCGTGTGACCGGCGTCCTGGCGGAGACCTCGTCCGGCGAAAAGGTCCGGGTGAACTGCAAGGCGGCGATCATCTGCACCGGCGGTGCCGGCGCGAATCCGGAAATGATCTATCAGGAGACCGGCTATACCTTCAATAAGGACATGTTCAACTTCGCGATCCCGGGCATTACCGGCGACGGTCTCAGGATGGCCTGGGAAGCCGGCGTGGACCACGTACAGGTCCGGATGGAGCAGGCGGCGATGATGGTCGGCGTCGAAGGGCTGCCGGACAGCGTTTCCAGTATCTTCTTCCAGCCGAACCTCCTGGTCAACGCCTTCGGCCGGCGCTTCATGAACGAGGAATACATGCAGAACACGACCTTCCTCTCCAATGCGATCAGCTATCAGAAGGACCGCTCCTCGTATTCGATCGTCGACGATTCGATCGTCCGTGAATACATCCGGAACGGCGTTGACGTCGTCAGCATGGTACGTTCGAATACGGACGTCTCTGATTTCTATGACGGCATCAAAATGGCGGAGGAGAACAAGAACGAATATCCGATCGTGGCAAATACGATCGAAGAACTGGCCGAAAAGCTCGGCGCGGACCCAGAGATCCTTCGGGAGACCGTCGACGAGTACAACGGCTTCTGCGATACGACCGACACGCAGTTCTACAAGCCCGGCCGGTATCTTCGTCCGATCTACAAGGCACCGTTCTACGCCTGCAAGATCGGCCCCGGCGCCTACGGTACCGTCGGCGGCATCCGCATCAACGATAACTGCGAAGCCTGTGACAAGGATTTCTATCCGATCCCTGGCCTCTACGCAGCCGGCGCGGACGCCTGCAACCTCTACAACGACAGCTACATGTTCCTGCTGCCCGGCAACTCCATGGGCTTCGCAGTGAACACGGGGCGCATCGCAGGCATGGAAGCAGCAAGATATATCTCAGAACTTGATTAAGGAATCAGGCGCGAGGAGAGTCTTCTTGCGGAGCAAGGAGAATATGCCTCCTCTGAGGAGGCTATGCCGCCTCCGAAGAGGACCATATTTCCGAGCGACCTGCAAGAGCGTAAGACTCTCGCGCCGCAAGGCAATCAATACACAAGGAGGAACCATATGGCAGCACGTGTGATGTTTGACCCGCAGGGGTTCCAGAACATCGAAGAAAACGGCGAAGCGACAGGCTTCCGCTTCCGCTGGAAATCACAGTACTACAGAGGGATCACCCTCTCGATCGTCCACGACATCAAGGTGAACATCGACGGAGAGGATATTCCCGCAGAAGCCATCAGCATGACGGTGAACGGCGAGACCTTCACCCTGGACGAGATGAGCACGGTCGTGGATCCGGATTACCGCTGGGAATTCGGCGAATATGCCACGGTGAACGTAAAGAAGCCGGGCGGCCTCGCAAAGGGCCCGCATCATCTCAAAGCGATCCAGCACATTGCGCCTTCCTACATGCCTTTCCCCTGGATCACGGAATGCGTCGCAGACTTTGTGATCGAGTAAAGGAGGTGTCAGGATGAATTACGATATCAAGAGAAGCGTATCTCTTTACAGCTATCAGGACGAATACTATGAAGGCAAGCTGGATTTGGAAGGCTGCCTCCGGGAGACCGCCAAAGCCGGCGCGACCGGTGTGGAGCTCCTGGCGGAGCAGATGATCAAAAAGTTCCCGAAGCCGATCGAGGACGAGCAGTTCCGTGAGGACTGGTTTGCCATGCTGAAGAAGTATGGCCTTGAGCCTTCCTGCTACGACGCTTTCCTGGAAAACCGGATCTACCGGAACCGGATGCTCTGCTTAGGCGAGCAGGTCAACATGATGAAGCGCGACCTTTATCTTGCGTCGCTGCTTGGTTTTCCGGTCATCCGCACCCTTGTTTCCACCCCGATGCCCGTCATCGAAGGGTCGCTGGAGTATGCGGAAAAGGTCGGCGTGAAGATCGGCCTGGAAGTCCATGCGCCGTTCTCCCTGAACTCCGGCTGGGCGGAAGGCTATCTTTCGATGATCCGCAAGACCGGGACGAAGTTCTTCGGCTTTATTCCGGATATGGGCATCTTCTGCCGGAACCTGCCGGACGTCGTCCGTGACAAGGCCCGCCGTCTGGGCGCGACCGAAGAAGGCCTGAAGATCGTTGACGACGCATTCGCGAAACGTGTGAACAACGGCTTTGTGAAGATCAAATACGATCTTGACCTCGGAAAGGCTAATTTTGAATACCGCATGGCGAACGGCATGGCCGAGATGATGGAGGCCGTAAACGCCCTTGGCGAGAACCCCGGCAACCTGTGGTATGCCAACAACTCCTTCACCTATTCCTGGTCGGAGCCGCAGGACCTCATCGACAACATCGAATACATCTTCCATACGCACGCGAAATTCTACAACGTGCATGAAGACTTCAAGGAGACCGCAGTCGCGCTCCCGGAGGTCATCGAAGCCTTCAAGAAGGCCGGCTATCACGGCTTCTTAAGTTCCGAATACGAAGGCGGCGAGCATCTCCGCGACGTGGGCGTGGATTCCATTACCCAGGTTGCCCGGCACCAGGAAGCGATGCGCCGGCTGATCGAGGCATAAGGAGGCAGAAGAATGAGCAAAGTTACAGCGTTTTCTTTCGGCAGAAAGATGTCCAATACGGACGTGTTCCTAAAAGAGGTGCTGCTGAAATGTCAGGAAGCCGGCCATGAGATCAGATTCATCCGTCCGGATGATCTTGACATCAAGCCCTGTACCGGCTGCTGTGCCTGCGTGGTCGGCATCATGTCCGGCAGGACCAACGGGACCTGCATCCACAAGGACGATTTCCACATCCTCGAGGATGCCTACTACGACGCAGACTGCGTGCTGATCGGTTCCCCGGTCTACGAGACCTCGCCCTCCGGCACCTTCAAGACCTTCTGCGACCGTTTCGGCCCGTCGCATGATATCACCTTCCTTGCGGAAGCAAAGAAGGAACGGCTGGCAAACGGCAATCCGCTGATGCCGGATGAGCGCGCGTTCAAGCCGAGGATCGGCTGCCTGGTCGGCGTCGGCGGCGCAAGGACCGAGAACTGGACGATCATGACCATCCCGATCATGTACGAAGGCATGATGTCGGCGGGCGTCGACGTCATCGACACCCACGTCTATTACGGCGCGATGAACGTATCGCACATCCTCGGCGTGCCGGAGCAGATGGCGCGTGCGGACAAGATGGCGGAGAACGTCATCGCAGCGCTGGCGGCGGAGACCGACGAAGAACGCACGAAATGGCGCGGCGAGGAGCCCGGCGCCTGCCCGGTCTGCCACCAGAGCATGTTCCGGGTATATCCCGGCACCGATCATGTAGAATGCGCGATCTGCGGCATCCACGGCGTCGTAAAGATGCAGGCCGGTTCCGCGACCTACGAATTCTCGCAGGCGGAGCAGGACCGTTCCCGTATGCGCTGGGGCGGCAAGCTGGAGCACCGGAACGAGATCGCGAATGGTGCGATGACCCAGAAGAAGGTAGAGAACCTGAGAGAACTGAAGGAGAAATATCTTCACGTCGGAGAGTGATCCTTGAACCTGTTCCGGCCGGCTGTCGCTGGCCGGAACAGAAGTTTTTTCTATTCGGAGATCATTATGGCAGAACAGAATACTCAGTTTTTGAATATGATCTTTCATGACAGCCGGGACCTTCTGGCTTCGTTTGATAAGCTTCGGATCATTTTTATCGTTGAAGGCAGCTGCAATGTGATCCTGCCCCAGGAAACGGTGCAGATGCGGAAATCCGACATGCTGCTGCTGAATCCGATGGAAGAGGGACGGGTCGAAGCCGGCGATGGACTGCTGGCAGTCGTCTTTGAGATTCCTTATTTCAGCCTTTTGAAGGAACTGGGGCGCAGTTCGCTGACATTCTATCTGAACAGTACCAAGGAGGCCACGTCCAAAACTTCGGAACTGCAGTTCATCCTCCGCGGCCTTCTGATGTGCTGCCTCGAAAATCAGGAAAACAGTCATTATAAGGCCAAAGGCCTGTCCTACCTGCTGCTTCAAAAACTGCTCGATGATTTTTCGGTCTCGGAAAAACAGGAAAGCAGCGGAAACGACCGGGACGACAAAGCCCGGGAGATTCTGCGGTACGTATGGATGAATTATCGCAGCGAGATCAGCCTGACAGAGATCGCGGAAAAGCTCTATCTTTCCAGGTCCACGGCTTCCCGTCTGTTCAAATACTATACCGGGGAGGATTTCCCGGAGTACCTGAAAAACCTGCGGCTGAAAGCCGTGATGAGCGAGCTTCTGCATACCGACCACAGCATTACGGATATCGCGCTGAATGCCGGCTTCTCATCGCCGGCCGTCTTGAATCGTGTCTTCCGTGAGACCTACGGCATGGCGCCGGGGAAATACCGGGAGTCCATGGCACAGGAAGAACCGCCGGTCACCAATGATCCGGACAAGGACAAAGTGCTGGAGATCCTGCAGTCGGAAGAAGAACTCCGGAGCCTGCCGGACGAATTCGTGAACCGGATCCAGATCCCGGCGGACCGGGGCAGTGCCTGGGCAGGCTGGAAGAACCGCATCCTGAATGTGGGACCGATCATCTCACTGCGTTCCGCCAGCATGCAGAAACAGGTGCTTTTTCTTGCGGAACGGCTGAATGTGAATTATATCCGGCTCTGGAGCCCGTTCTCGGACAGCCTGATGCTCTTTGACGAACAGGGCGGTGTTTATAACTTCACTCTGATGGACGAGATCATGGACTTCTGCGTCGACCACCACCTGAATATCATGCTAGATCTGACGGTACGCAAGGACCGTCAGATGGCAAGTGAGAAAAAAGAGATCTACGTTACGCCGCTCAGGGAACATTTCAAGGATATTTCCGAATGGCTGGACGCGCTTCAGACACTGCTGCAGCATCTCAGGAACCGTTATCACGAAGAAACGGTCCGTAACTGGGTCTTTGAGCTGACGGATTCCCTGAGCGATGCGCAGTATCATCAGGGGAAAAATCATTCCTTCCGTGAGGTCTGGGAAAAGAGTTACGAGATGATCCGAAGGATCATTCCGGCGGCCAGGATCGCCGGCCCCGGGCTGCTGCCGGACGTGGATATGCGCGGGCAGATGGAAGCGGTCACCCGGATGGTAAACAGCAGCCGGGTCCCGGACATTTTCACGAGCGCACATTTCCCTTACAAAAAGACCGGGATCGTCGATTCACACGGTACCTTCGAGAAAAATCCGGAGAGGGAATATCTGCTGAATGAGACCGGCACCATCCGGAAGACGCTGAATAAGGCCGGCTTCCAGGGAGAGTACTGGATCACGGAATACGGGATCAGTACCTCCAACCGGAACTATCTGCAGGACAGCTGTTACCGGGCGGCCGAGACGGTAAGTGAAGTACTGCCGATCCTTGGAATCGCGGATACGGTCGGTGTCTTTTATGCTTCCGACCTGCTTTCCGCCTTTTCGGATACCATGGCGGAGCTTTCCGGCGGCGGCGGCCTGCTGACGAAAAACGGTGTACGGAAACCGGCCTATTATGCCTTCCGTTTTATCGGACAACTGGGGAACATCCGCCTGGCACAGACGGACCGTTGTTTTGCCTCTGCTTATCACAACGGCGATATCCGTATCCTCTGCTGGAACCGGAAGCACCTCGGCCCGCGCTACTACATGGTGGAGGAGGACTCCTTCGGCGTAGAGGAGATCCCGGACATTTTCGAGGCGATCGATCCGGCGGCGATGCAGCTGGATATCACCGGCTTAGAGAACAGTCCTTACCGGATCCGGCAGCGTGTGATGAACATGGACCGCGGCAGTATTATCAAAAAGTGGACCGAACTCGGCAGCATCGAGAATCTTTCCAGGGACGATCTGGAATATCTTTCCCAGACGGCGGTGCCGGAGGTGCTTTCGGAAGTCCGCACCCCGGCGGAGGGCTCGCTTTTCCTGACTTTCCGTATGGAGATGAACGAGCTCAGGATGATCGTGCTGCAGCGGATGTAAAAAAGAAATCATAAAGGAGTACTGCAATGAGTAATATGACTGTATTTCCGCCTTTATCACAGCGTGAGATCGAAGGCGCTGCGATATCGTTGAAAGCAGCGAAGGAAGGTATGGTCCTGTTGTATAACCGGGATCAGACGCTGCCGCTTTCTCCCTGTACCGTCGCCATGTTCGGCAACGGCGCAGCCCGGACCATCCGCGGCGGTACCGGCTCCGGAGATCCGTTCAACGGCGGGCTTACCGGCGGCGGCGACGCCAACGTGGACCTTTCCCCCAGATATCACATCCAGCTGCTGCCGGCGATGAAGGAAGCCGGGTTCACGGTGCTGAATGAAGTACAGATCGAGAAGAACGGCGAACGCTATGATACGGCGCTCCGGGAGCTCCCGGACCGGGTCATGGCAACGCTGAAGCTCCCGGAAGAGGAGATCAGAGAAGAGGATGCCAGGGAGCTGGCGGCTGCTGCGAAGACCGCGATCTTCGTGCTTTCCCGCAACTCCGGCGAAGGCAACGACCGCAAGGTTGAAGACGACTTCGATCTCTCCGCGGTCGAGAAAGAAGATCTGGCCCTGCTGCGCCGGTATTTCAAACGCCTGATCCTGCTGTTAAACGTCGGGGGGCCGGTGAACGTTTCGGATCTTCAGGCCGCGGATGCGGATGCGATCCTGCTGATCGGGCAGGGCGGCCAGGAATGCGGCGCGGCGGCGGCAGCGGTGCTGACCGGCGAGACGAACCCCTCTGGCAAGCTCACGACGACCTGGGCGGCAGACTATGCGGATTATCCAAGCGCAGGCACCTACTTAAGCGACCGGGACACCTCCCTGTATACCGAGGGCATCTACGTCGGCTACCGGTTTTTCGATACGTTCGGCAGGACGCCTGGCTACGCTTTCGGCTACGGCCTGTCCTATACGACGTTTGAGCTGAAGACCGTTTCCGCCGTCGTAGAGAACAATATCCTGAAGACGGTGACCGAGGTCGTGAATACCGGCTGCTTCGCGGGCAGGGAAGTGGTGCAGCTCTATGTTTCCGCCCCCTCCACCGAACTTGACATGCCGTATCAGGAGCTGAAGGGCTTTGAAAAGACGAAACTGCTGGCACCTGGCGAAAAGGAACTTGTTGAGATCGCAGTCCCACTGAAGGACCTGCATTCGTTCAGCAAGCGGGGCTCCGCCTACATCCTTTCCCGCGGCTTTTACATCGTCCGCATCGGCAGTGCATCGGATCAGACAAAGGCTGTCGCCGCGGTCCACATTCCGGAACTCGTGGAGACCGTCCTGGTCCTTCCGGTCCTGCCGCTGAAGCAGGAGCTTCAGGAGCTGACCGGACTCCGTGGGAGGGACAACCGGGGAGAAGCAGCGTCGCTTTCGATCCTGAAACCGGACCTGCCCTTCGTCACGGAAGACAGAAGATCCGCATTTGCGGACCAGCAGGTGACGACCTATACCACGGATCCCGCGTATGAAGCAGCGCTGCCTTACGAAAACGTACAGCTGGTGGAAGCGAAGGAAAGCCGCTATGAGGACCTGCTGGCCGGCAGGGTCACGGCAGAGGAATTTGTTTCCCAGCTGACGGAAGAGGAGCTTTCCACCTTTGTCTGCGGCACCGGCTGGGGCGTTGAAGACGATGCAAATCCGATCATCGGCGCGAATTCCGAATCGGTGCCCGGCGCGGCGGGCGAGACCACGCACACGCTGGCGGAGAAGTTCGGCGTTCCGTCGCTGGTCCTGGCGGACGGTCCCGGCGGTGTCCGCATTTCCCAGCACTTTGAAGCAACGAATGTTGATACCGGCGAAAAGCAGACGGTCTACCACTACTGCATTGCATGGCCGATCGGGACGCACCTGGCGCAGAGCTTTGACCGTGTGCTCCTCCGGGAAGTCGGCGAGGGCATGAACGCGGACCTTCGGGCGATGAACATCGACATTCTTTTAGGGCCCGGCGTGAACATCCACCGTAACCCGCTCTGCGGAAGAAATTTTGAGTATTTTTCCGAAGATCCGCTGCTGGCCGGCGAAATGGCGGCCGCGGTCACCCTCGGGATCCAGAAAGACGATACGGCGGCAGCCTGTGTGAAGCACTACGCGCTGAACAACCAGGAGACCAACCGCCACGCCAATAACTCGGTCGCCGGCGAGCGGGCGATCCGCGAGATCTACCTCGAGCCGTTCCGTCTTTCCGTGGTCAAAGGGAGGACGATGTCCTTCATGACCTCCTACAACCTGGTCAACGGCGTCCCGACGGCGGATGATTATGACCTCTGTACCAATCTGGCACGCGGCGAGTGGGGCTTCGACGGCCTGATCATGACCGACTGGAACGGCGGCAGCAGTACACCTTCCAAATCCATGCATGCGGGCAACGACCTGATCACCCCCGGCGGTTTCGAAAAGAGTATCGAGATCCTCACACACATGAAGAAGGTCGAACCTGAGTTTGATGCGAACGGCCAGGTGAAACGTTTCCGGATCGGTATTCCCTTCGCGGAAGTCTATCAGATGCTGTGGCATGATTATGAACCCTGTGCTGATGGGGACCTGGAGCTTCGCGTGGCGCTCGGGGAAGCCTATGCGGCGGAAGAAAAGGACGGCCTGATCCTGGTGAACGGCGAAAAGATCTATTACGAAGCCAGCCCGATCTTCGACGCGTTCCGGCTGCGTGATCAGTACGAGCCGATGAAGTCCCCGGTGGATACGAAGGTCGCTTATATCGCGGATGAAGGAAAGACCATCGTCTACCGTGTGAAGGATCATTACCGGCAGACGATCGCAAAAGGCGACGTTGAACGATGCGCGGTGAATATCCTGAAAGTCATGCTGCGGCTGAACAAACAGCTGTAAGAACTGACACAAAAGAAGAACGAAAAGCCTGCACGAAGCAGTTTGCAAATCGTGCAGGCTTTTTTTGCGCCTTTTTCGTCTTTGTCCGATTTGCAAAGGAACAAGGCACATATCGGCAGGCGGCTTTTGTTCAGAAACACTATACTGGGTATATCAGGAAGTCTCCGGCTATACGTGGAACTCATCAACTTTTTAGAGATGGAGATCATTATGGCAAAAGAAAAGAAAAAGAAAAAGAATTCCGAACTGGAATTCGCGTCCGGCGGATACCGGATAGGCGGCGGCATCAAAGACCTGCCGCACAACCTGGGCCTGGACATCAAGAGGAACAAGCTGGTCTATATCCTGCTGGCCGTGATCCTGCTGTACTTCATCATCTTCAACTACATCCCGATGGCTGGTATCGTGATGGCGTTTGAGAAGTTCAGTCCAAGAAGAGGTATCTTCGGCAGCGAATGGGTCGGCCTGAAGAACTTCAAGGATTTCTTCGAAGGCCCGTATGTCGGACGCCTGATCCGCAACACGGTCGCCATCGGTGTGCTGGACCTCGTGATCAACTTCCCGGCGCCGATCATCTTCGCACTGATCCTGAATGAAGTACACAACAAGCTCTTCAAGAAGTCGGTGCAGACGATCAGCTACATGCCCTACTTCATTTCCGCGGTCGTTGCGTGCGGCCTGGTCGTGAAATTCGTGGAAGCGGGCGGCCCGATCTCGACGATGGCAGCCTGGTTCAAGGGCACGGAACCGCAGAACCTGCTGAACCAGGGCAAGAACTTCTGGCTGATCTACGTCCTGCAGAACATGTGGCAGGGCCTTGGCTACGGCTCGATCATCTATCTGTCCGCCCTAAGCTCGGTGGATCAGGAACTCTATGAAGCCGCTTATGTGGACGGCGCAGGCCGTTTTAAACAGGCGATCCACGTAACGATCCCTTCGATCATGCCCATGATCATCATGATGCTGATCCTCCGCATGGGTGCGGTCTTTGCCGTCGGTGCGGACAAGATCATCCTGCTGTACGGTCCTGCAAACTACCAGTTCTCCGACGTTATCAACTCCTACGTCTACCGCATGGGTATCCAGGAAGCGAACTACGGTCTGGCTTCTGCCGTCGGCCTGTTCAACAGTATCATCGGAACGATCATGCTGGTCGGTACCAACCAGATAACCAAGAAGCTCTCCGGAACTTCGATGTTTTAAAGGGAGGCCGAAATGGAAAGATCTTACAAGTATAAAGCCAGTGTCAGCCGCGTCATTTTCATGGTGTTTGCGATCCTGCTGCTCGTACTGATCGCACTGGCCTGTCTCCTGCCGTTATGGCACGTCATCATGGCGTCGATCAGTAATCCGACCGACCTGAACGTCGCCAAAGGCCTGGTCTTCTGGCCCCTTCGGAACGTCGATACGGGCGCTTACAAGATGCTCTTTCAGTATCAGAAGCTGTGGAGAGGCTACCGCAACACCATCATGTACTGCGCACTTTCGTGCGTGATCACCGGTGTGATGACAGTCATCGCGGGTTATGTATTCTCCCGGAACCGCTTCAAGTTCCGCAATACATTCATGCTGATCATCTCGTTCACGATGCTGTTCAACGGCGGTATGATCCCGACCTACATGTTGATCCGCAAGCTGGGCATGATCGACACCATCTGGGCGTTCGTCATCCCGGGCTGCCTGAACGTTTTCAATATCATCCTGATGCGGACCTCGATGCAGGGTATCTCAGATGCGCTGGAAGAAGCGGCAAGACTGGACGGCGCGAATGATTTTGTGATCATGTTCAAGATCATCCTGCCGCTGTGTAAAGCGACCTTCGCGGTGGTCATGCTGTTCACGATCGTCGGCCAGTGGAACAACTTCATGTCGGCGATGTTATATCTGTCGCAGCGCGATGACCTGAACCCGCTGCAGATGGAACTCCGTACGATCCTGTGGCAGTCGACCAAGGAGATCTCTTCATCTTCCGACTTCAACGCTGCTTCGGTATACGCAAGATCGATCGAATACGCGGCGATCGTGATCTCCACGCTGCCGGTCCTTGTCGTCTACCCCTTCGTGCAGAAGTACTTCGTCACCGGTATGACGGTCGGCGCAGTCAAGGCCTAAAGCTCCTCACTGCCTGACGGTGGGTTGCATATAAAGCAGTAAACCAAATCAATATTCAAAAGGAGAAAAACATGAAAAAAGCGTTAGCTCTGATCCTTGTTCTTGTGCTTGCAGTCGGCATGCTTGCGGGCTGCGGCGGTAAAGGCGGCAACAGCGGCAAAGGCAGCGGTGAAGCGATCACCGAACTGACCCTTCCGCTGACCAAGGAAAAACAGGAACTGTCCGTATGGACCATCTACAGCGGCACCATCGTTTCCGATCTGAACGATATCGCCGGCATCAAAAAGATGGAAGAAATGACCAACGTCCATATCAACTGGATCCCGGTCGAGCAGCAGCAGGGCGGGGATAAGTTCGGCCTTCTGCTGACTTCTGATAACCTTCCGGACATCATCAACTACAACAACTATCCGGGCGGCCTTGAAAAAGGTATCAGCGACGGTGTCATTCGTAAAGATATGCCGGAGCTGATCGATAAGTATATGCCGAACTACAAGAAATACCTGGAAGAGAATGACTATGCAAGAAAGCAGGCGACGTTCGATGACGGGACAAGAAAGGTCGTCCGTCTGATCGTCGGTGAAGACTTCAACTGCAAGGCAGAAGGTACGTACCAGGGCCTTGCTTATCGTAAAGACCTGCTGGAAGGCCTCGGCCTTGCCGAGCCCAAGACCATTGCCGAATGGCATGACGCGCTGGTCAAGGCAAAACAAAGCGGCATCAATACCCCGTTCGTCCTTCATCAGACCGGTGGTTCCCATCTTTCCCTTTCCTGGGGCGTAGAGACCATCAATGACTCCTATCTTCAGATCGAAGGCGACAAGGTCGTCGGGTCTGCACTGCAGGACGGCTTCGGTGAATATCTTGACACCATGCGCGCATGGTATGCAGAGGGCCTTATTGACCCGAACTTCACCTCCTTCAACTATTACCTCAATCCTCCTGCCTCCGTGGAAAACAACGAGCATCTGCTGTACAGCTGGATCCTTTCCGCGTTCACCGGCAATAACTACTATCAGATGCATATGTGCAACAATGAGTCTGAATTCCTGCAGCCAATCGCGGCACCGGCAGTCAAGGAAGGCGACGAGGTGGTACAGTCCGGCGACCGCATCGAGGCGAAGGACTTTACCTTCATCTCTACGAGCTGCAAGAATCCGGAACTCGCTGCGAAATGGATCGATTTCCTGTACACCAAGGAAGGCGAGCTGCTGAACTGGTACGGTATCGAAGGAGAGAGCTACACCATGGAGAATGGTGTCCCGACCTTTACCGACGCGATGTTCAGTGATCCCAACGGCCTTGCTGCATCTGACGTCCTTCAGAAGTATGCGCTCGGCTGGGGCAGCTGCTGGATCGGCAAGCACAATACTGCTGCTTCCGAAAAGGTCTCTACTGTGAACGCCGGCGGCACCAATCAGCAGAAGGAAGCGGTCGATATCTGGAGCGCTCCGAAAAAGAATATCAACTTCTCCCGCAGCACCTATACGCTGACCGAAGAGGAAAGCGACAAGATCAATGCGAAGATGACGGCTGTCAAGACCCTGATCGACGAGCATATGCTTAAGTACATCATCGGCGAAGACAACACCAGCTTCGAAGACTTCAAGGCACAGCTCCTTCAGTACGGTTATCAGGAGATCATCGATACCTATCAGGCATCGCTTGACCGCTTCAACAAGAGATAATCGAAAAGAACACAATCTCATAAGGGTGGAGGCAGGTACAGAAACGGGTAACACCGGGGGCCTCCGCCCTTTTTATACCCTGAAAACCCCAAAAACGTATAATTTTCGATAAAAATAGAAAGGAAAATCTCTTATGAGCAAACTTAACAACGAATTTGTTAAAGGCGTTCTTCGCACTGACGGCGTCCGTTTCGTGAATGAAGACGGACAGGAGATCATCCTGAACGGTTATGGCACCGCAAACTGGGAAAACACCGAAGGCTTTATGATCGGCTCCGCGCCGCTGCCGCAGAACCTTTTCAAGTGGATCCTGTTCCCGGGCCCGGGCAACGATCACAATCCGGAGCGCTGGACGAGCCGCCGCTTCGTGTCCCAGATGGTTCGAGAGCTTTGCGGCGCCAAATATGAGTCCACCTTCTGGGAGCGCTGGGAAGAGAACCATCTGCGCGAAGAAGATATCAAACTGATGGCGGACCTTGGCTTCAACTGCGTCCGTATCGTGCTGAATGCGAACGCGCTCCTGTATGAAGAGCCCGGCATCAACTTCAACGAGGGCGGCTTCTCCCGCCTGGCGAAGATCATCGACGCCTGCGAAAAGTACCGTGTATACGCGATCCTTGACATGCACGGCGTGATCGGCGGCAACAACGGCGCGACCGGCGACTCCCTGTTCTGCGAGTATCCGAGCGTCTTCCTTGATGAAGAGTCCACCGAGCGTCAGATCCTCCTTTGGGAAGAGATCGTCCGCCGCTTCGGTTCCCGCTGGATCATCGCGGGCTATGACCTGATCAACGAGCCGGTCAGCTCCCCGATCCAGCATGAGTACATCCCGCTTCTTGAGAAGTATTATGAAGAGTGTATCGCCCGCATCCGCAAGATCGACAAGCAGCACATCTTCTTCCTGGAAGGTGCCAAGTACGCACGAGATTTCCGGATCTTTAACCATCAATATGATCCCGAATATCACAACTGGGCGATCTCGATCCACCTTTACGGTGCGTCGCCGGAGATCAAGGACCTGTACGGCTGGATCCTGAAGCGCGACGAGCTGAACGTTCCGCTGTGGCTCGGCGAGTGCGGCGCAGGCCCGGACGTCGACCCGGTGTTTTATGATATCTGCGAGAGGCTGCATGTTTCCTACACGCCCTGGGGCTGGAAGACGGCGGCGGAGCGCGGCCGTTCCGGCGGTCCTCACGGCAGAGGCATGGTCCATCACTTCGTTCCGGAAGGCTGGGACAAGATCCAGAAGTTCCAGATGGTCGGCCCGCGTCCGACGTACGAAGAGTGCATCAATATCATGGATGCTTTCATCGAGTCCACCAAGCTGGAAAACTGTGAAGTGAACTACGATGGACCGCGCACCATGAAGAAGATCCCGGACATCACCTTGGCAGGTGTCGCTTATGATATGTGGACTGAGGACGGCAGCCGCTACTATGGCAACTGGGAGTTTTCGAACTACCTGAACTTCCGTCTGGAAGACCATACCAAGCTCGTCTGGGCGACCACGAAGGGGCTGCCGTATCCGAAGTTTGCCTGGTATCAGGATCCGAACGAAGAGCGCTATGATCCGCTGAAGGACCTGGCGCTGGAACTTGCGGCCGGCGAATATGCAAATTATACTGTACGTGAGGTCAAGGAAGGCCTGAAGGTCAGCTTCGAAGGCATCGGCGAAGGCGAAGCGGAGATCCTCTGCGGCGGTGCAGTGATCGGCACCGTGAAGTTTGCGGCCGGTTCGATCCTGGAGCCCGAATGGTCGGAAGAATTTGCTGTCGGCGCGACCGGTGAGCGCGTGACCGTCAAGGTCGTCGTGAAGAGCGGCACCATCACGCTGAAGAACGTGAAGTTTGCTTATTGATTCAAGGAAGAGCATTAGGCCCTGATCGCGGCACAGCAGATCTTGGCTGTGTCCGCAGAAACAGAAAAGAATAAGAGGGCAGGATGCGCGAGTAGAGATAAAAATACCCGTCATTCTGTCCTTTTCGCTTCTTTTCGGAGTTTTGAAGAAAGGAATACGATATGGTCAAAGATTTCTGCATGAACACCAGGGCGCCGATCGTGGAGACCACAAAAGGAAAACTGCGCGGTTTCCATTTTAACGGCGTCGATCATTTCTACGGCATCCGCTATGCGAAGGCAAAACGTTTCCAGATGCCGGAACCCGTGAAGGCCTGGGAAGGCGTAAAAGACGCCGGCTCCTACGGCATGATATGCCCGGTCCTGAATGAGCCGATGCCGACGGGCGAGGTCCAGACCCCGCACCGTTTCTGGCCCACCTCCGAGCATTGCCAGTACCTGAACGTCTGGACGACGGCCTGCGATCCGGCGGCGAAGAAGCCGGTCATGTTCTGGATCCACGGCGGCGGCTATGAAGCCGGTTCCTCGATCGAACAGGTCTGCTACGACGGCTTCAACCTGGCGAAACTGGACGACGTGGTCGTCGTGAGCGTCAACCATCGTCTGAACGCCTTCGGTTATCTGGATATGTCCGATTTCGGCGAGAAATATAAGAACAGCGTCAACGTCGGTATGGCGGATATCGTGGAAGCGCTCCGCTGGGTGCGCGACAACATTGCGGCCTTCGGCGGCGATCCCGATAACGTCACGATCTTCGGTCAGTCCGGCGGCGGCGGAAAGGTCACCGTCCTCGGCCAGATCCCGGAGGCAAAGGGCCTGTTCCACAAGATGATCGTTATGTCCGGCGTCATTCCCTCCGGTGACTTCCTTTCCGACTGCAGCGCAAAGGAGCTGGTGCTTGCGATCCTTTCCAAACTGAACATCCCGGAAGCTGAAGCGGAGAAGCTGGAGAAGGTCCCGGTCCCGCAGTACATCTGGGCCGTCAACGGCGCCATCGCCGATTTCCGCAAGGAAGGCAAGCGTGTGGGCTGGACCCCGATGCCGAACGATTATTACGTCTCAGATCCGCTGGATGACGACTTTACCGATTTCTCGCTGGAGATCCCGACGATCGTCGGTACCGTCGTGGCGGAATTCGGCATGATCCGCGATTACGGCGTCCGTGCGGAGCTTTCCGTGGAAGAACGGGAGCGCATCGTGAAGGAATATTACGGCGAAGAGGGCGGACAGAAGATCCTCGACGAATACCGGAAGCAGTATCCCGGCAAGAACGAGGTCTATGCGGTCGATCTGGACGGCATGTTCCTTCCCTCCACCGTGGATTATGTAAAGAAAAAAGCAGCCGAAGCCAAGGCGCCGGTCTACAACTACATCTTCGCGAAGGTGTTTGATTATGACGGCGGGCGCGCGGCATGGCACTGTTCCGATATTCCGTACTTCTTCCACAATGCCGAGCTGATCCCGCTCTGCCACCAGGGCGACTACGAGACACTCGACCGGCTGATGTCCGGCGCGTTCGTGAACTTTGCGAAGACCGGTGATCCGAACGTAGAAGGCCTTCCGGAATGGAAGCCCTGTAAAGACGGCGAGATGCAGACCATGATCTTCGATGACGAATGCCACACCGCGGTGAACATGCAGGACGTCCTGCTTCCGCTGGTGAGACAGTACAAGCCGCCGTTCCATTTCGAGCCGATGGCAGCGGATGACGACGACGAGGAGAGCGGCAATGCCTGGGTGTTCTAAGCCGGGCCTGAGAAAGATAAGGAGTATTTATGGCTGAGAAGAGAAGATCGGAAGAGCGTTTCCTGCAGAAAAAAATGTATGACGTGACCCTGACGCTGGATCCTGCGGACGTGAAGGAAGAAGTCGAAAGCGTCGGTGTACTCGGCGAGTTCCTGTTCTACCGGAGCAATCTGAAGGGCAATACCGACGAGCAGGGCATGGTCGAACATGATCCGAAATATCCGCCTGCTCAGTATGAAGATGGCATGAGCAATATCGGCGGCCGCTATTACCAGGAGATGACCCTGGACGAAAAGACCGGCCTGTATACGACGACGCTGAAGCTGCCTGCGGGCATGTATCCCTACGGTTTTCTGATCAACGGCGAGATCTGCGATCCCTCCGACGACCCGCGGATGTCCTGGCAGAATTTCATGACCGAGGACGGCAGCTATCATGCGCTGAAGGAATTCAAGCCCTGGATCCCGGATCCGAAGAACCCGCCTTTCGCCCCGACGAAGGACGGTGCCCAGATGAACAGCGAGCTGTACGTCGGCACGCCGGATGATTATCCCTGGCTGCCTGCAGCGAATCCTGCCGTGAAGGGCCTGGCGAGCTACGTCAGCTACAAGGATATCGAGGGCAATGACCGGACGATGGGCGTTTACCTGCCGGCAGGCTATGATAAGGATCTCGAATATCCCCTGATCTTCGTTTCCCACGGCGGCGGCGGCAACGAAGCCGACTGGTTCTCCCAGGGCGGCCTTGTGAACATCATGGACAACTTGATCGCGGACGGCAGGACCGAACCGGCGATCGTGGTCACGATGAACAACTCGGTCTATGACTGGGACTTCGCAAAGATCGACCAGAACATCATCCAGTGCATCCTCCCGTATCTCAGGACCGTCTATGCGGTGACCGAGGATCCGGAATGGATGGCGTTCTGCGGCCTTTCGATGGGCGCGATCACCACGATGTACACCTACATGCATCATCCGGAGCGCTTCTCCTACTTTGGCGCATTTTCCGGCGGTTTCTGCGGCGGCGAAGGCTTTACGCTGGACAATCCGCATCTGAAGGACGTGACACTGCTGATCGGTTCCGCGGAAGAGGACATCGCCTACAACGAGCGGGAGATCGGTGTTCCGCCGACGATCCGGGCGCTGAAGGAAGCAGGGCTTCCCTACATTCCGTATTTTGTCCCGGGTTCGCATGACTGGTTCTGCTGGCCGGCGATGTTCACCTATTTTGCATCCGAAGTGCTTTGGAGATAAAGGAAAAGGCATAATGGCAAAAAAACAGAAGATTAAGATCATTATCGCGATCGTCTGTATCTCATTTATACAGGGGCTGCAGCACAGTGTAGCCCCTGTGCTGAACAGTATCCAGAATGCATTCCCGGACGTTGAGACCAGCCTGGTACAGATGCTGGTCTCCGGTCCGGGTCTTCTGGCGATGGCGATCGCGCTGCTTTCCGGGATCCTGGTGACGAAGATCAGCAAGAAAAAGCTGCTGCTCATTGCAGCCGCAGTGGCGCTCGTCACCGGCTTTCTGCCGTTTGCGAAAGAGAGCTTTGGGCTCCTGTTTGCCTGCAGGATCGTCTACGGGATCTCGCTTGGACTGACGATGTCGTTAAACGGCGTCGTGGTCGCGGACTTCTTTGAGGGCGAGGAGCGGGTCCAGGTCATGGGGATCCAGGCGGCCTCGGTCGGCGCGGGCATGATGATCATCAACGCGCTCGCGGGCGTCCTGGGCAGCACGGATTACCGCATGTCCTACTGGATCAATATGATCGCGCTGATCGCACTGGTCCTGCTGATCATCTGCCTGCCAGATACGGGAAGAGTGCAGGTCGACAGGGAAAACCGCATCAGCCTGAACAAAGACATCTTTATCATGGCAGGGATCGGGTTCTTCTTCTTTATGTTCCTGATCACTTTCAATACGAATATATCGATGCATCTCGGCGGTAAGTATGCGGGAAGCAGCAGCTTTTCCGGTATCCTGACCGCAGCCTTCTCACTGATCCAGATCATCGCGGGCATCGTGCTTGGCGCAGTGACGAAGCTTTTCAAAAAACAGACGATGACCGCTGCGCTGGTATCCTTTGCGATCGGCGCATTGCTGCTCGTCCTGTTCCCGGCAAACGCGGCGTTTTTATTGATCGGCGCCCTGTTCTGCGGCATCTGTCAGGGCATCTTCATGCCGACCGGCTTCGTGACCGTCACGAACGCTGTCAATGCGCAGTCGGCGGCGATGGCGACCGCGCTGTTCTCCTGCGGGGTGCAGCTCGGCGGCTTCCTTTCGCCGATCGCGACCAATTCCGCATCCCGCCTCTTCTTCGGTGAAGAAACGACCGGGCATGTGTTCCTGATCGCTGCGATCGGCATGGCCGTGCTTGCCGTGCTCACGGGCATCTGGTGCGCAGCTGGAGAGAAAGGAAAAAAAGAAAATGAATAAAGCTCCGCTGCTCAGGACTGTCTGTCCGCCGGAATCGTGCAGGCTTGTCCCTGAAACAGAAAGTTCTCATATCCTCGGCGGTTCACGGCACATGATCGAACCGATCGACCTTGCAGCGTATGATTATATCGAGGAAGAATATATCGTCAAAGGCAGCGCCAACGTCTACCACTGGACAGATAATGAGCGCTACCCGCACATTCTTTTTCCGAATGCGCCTTACTGTTCCCGGATGATCGTTCGGAAGCCCAGGGATCCCGAAAAGTTCAGCGGACTCATCCACTGTGAGCTGATGAACGCGAACTCAGGCTTTGACAAATCCAATACAGGCTGGGCGCCCTGCCACGAATACCTGATGTCCCGCGGCTATGCCAGCGTCAGCTTCACGATCTCCGAAATGTCGATGAAGGTGATGCGCAGGTTTGATCCGGCGCGTTACGGAGAACTATCGTTCAAAAACCCGATCCCGGAAGCGGAACGGCTTCCGTCAGTACCATGGGTGGACGGGTCCCCCATGGACGAAGAAACCGAGGATGGCCTGCAGTATGATTTCTACAGTCAGACCGCTGCACTGATCAAGTCCGGCCGGGCAGATTCTCCTTTTGTCGGATACAAGGTCGAAAAGCTGATGCTGCAGGGCACGACGCCCGGCAATCTGTCCGCATATGCGGCGGCAGTGCATCCGGTCACCAAGCTGCCGAATGGACAGCCCTGTTACGATGGTTTTCTGATCTTCATGACCGGTGCGCCCGGCTTCCTGAACAATTCCCGCGGAATGCTGGATCCCTTCGATTTCCGGGATCTTTACTACAGCGAAGTTCCGTTCATCCATTTGAATACCGTCGCTGATCTGCTCGGCGAGACGATGCATCCCTCGTGGTCCACCCTGTGGCATCGGTATCAGCCGAATGAAGAAGGCCGGTATCTTCGGCTGATCGAGATCGCCGGCGGCGGGATCGGACGGAAGTTCACAGACCGCTATGGCAATTGCAAAGAAGATCTGGAAAAAGCCGGTCCCGGCAGATTTGATGCCGGCAGGCCGAAGAACGCACCGCTGATCGACGGTACCGGCGGCGCAGGAGATCACGGCGGACCGCCTTTCTTCCGTGGGGAGGTCCACGAATTCCCCGCCCACCTGATCGTCTCGGCGATGATCGAGAACCTGTGGAAATGGATGCGTACCGGCGAAGCGCCGGAAAAGGTGGACTGGATCGAAATGGAGGGAGATTATCCCGACATGACCTTTGCTAGGGACAAATACGGCGTGTTCAAAGGCGGACTCAGAAGCCCTTACGTCGACGCGCCGCTCTTTGCGACGGACGCGAACGGCGTCATCATCCGCAGATTGACGGAAGAGGAGCTCAGGAAACTCTACGGCAGCCGTGCAGGCTACGTAAAAAAGGTCCGGGAAGCCGCGGAGCGTATGGTTCTGCATGGCCATCTGCTGCCGGAACATGTCCGGTTCTTTGTTGATGAGGCGGAAAAAGCAGAACTGCCTTTTGACTGATCACAGACAGGAAGAGAGGAGGATTCCGGATGGGACTCTATACACTGACGTTTTTTTCTGAAAATCTGAAAAGCCGCGTATCCGTGAACGTCACGGTACCGAAGCTTTCGAAGATCGGGGATACCGCGCGTACTTACCCGATCCTATATCTGACGCATGGCAATACGGATGACCGCAGCGCCTGGCTCCGGCAGACCTCTGCCGAACGATACGCGGATGAGTACGGTCTGATCACTGTCATGACCTCCACATGGTCGTCCTTTGGCATGGACATGTATATCGGCAAGAAGTACTTCAGCTATCTGTATCAGGAGCTGGTCCCGCTGCTCGATCGTCTGCTTCCGGTGGCGCCGGGGCGTGAGAACCATTTCGTGGCCGGGCTTTCGCTGGGCGGATACATGGGCTTTAAGCTTGGGCTGGTGCTGAACGAGTATTTCGGCGCGATCGGTTCCTTCTCGAGCCCGGTGGACATGATCGACACGATCAACCGGTTCTATAACGGAGATCCTTCCACGGACAAAGATTTCTCCGAATGCTTTGGCAATCTTGAATATATGTCCCATTGGCCGAATGATTCCATGGCAATCGCGAAAGATATCGTAAAAAACAACAAACCCATGCCGCGTTTCTACCAGGAATGCGGCACGGAGGACTTTACCTTCCCGTTAAACGAGGCCTGTTATAAGAATCTGAAGGAAGCCGGGTACGACATTACCTACATCACACGTCCAGGTTCCCATGGCTGGGATTTCTGGGACGTTGCTCTTCAGAATTTCCTGAAATGGACCGGGCTGAAGAAGCTGGGCTTCCGGGAGGATCCCGGCCTGCCGTTCCCGAAAGTATACGAGCCTGCCGATCTTCCGGCCATCGACGTCCGGGCAGATCTGGAATCCGTGGCGACCCACGGTTTACTGGATTGCGAATTCATCCTGCCGAAAGAAAGCAGGGAGGATCCCTGGACGGAAGCCTGGGTGATGATCCATCCGGCGGATGACGACTATACCTACTGGCAGCGGAAGCAGGACCTGGAGGCGATCGCGGAAGAAAAGCACGTCGCCATCGTCTGCCCGCAGCTTTATGACAGCCTTGGGAAGGACCAGGAGCATGGACGCGCCTTCGGTGTTTTTGCAGAGGAGGAGGTCCCTTATTTCCTGAGCCATATCTTCGGACAGAACCGGAAGATCGAGGTGCGGATCAAGGATCAGCTGTAAAGCAGAAAGGATGCGGACGATGATCGTCAGTACAGCTTACGGGAAACTGCTCGGGCGGGAACGTGACGGCTTCCATGAATTCTTAGGCGTTCCGTTCGCGAAGCCGCCGGTCGGAGATCTTCGGTGGCGGGCGCCGGAAAAGCCGGAACCATGGGACGGCGTGCGGGAAGCACTCGAGTTCAGCGCGATCGCGCTGCAGGCGCCGTCGCAGGCGATCCCTGGAAATGACCCGACAGAAGGCAAATATGAGCTTACGCAGTCGGAAGACTGCCTCTACATGAATATCTGGACGCCCACGCTGGATCGTGAGGCGAAACTTCCCGTTTTTCTGTGGTACCATGGCGGCGCCTGCTGCTGCGGTTCTGCAAACGGCAGGAACGCAAGCCCTGCGCCCTTTGTGAAGCGCGGTATCGTCTATGTTACTGCAAATTATCGCCTGGGCATCATGGGCTATTTCGCGCATCCGGAACTGGATGCGGAAAGCCCCTACGGGACTTCCGGGAACTATGCACACCTGGACCAGGTCGCGGCGATCGACTGGCTGCGGGAGAACATCGCGGCGTTTGGCGGAGATCCGGACCATATCGTGGTCGGCGGGTGCTCCGGCGGCGCGATCTCTACGCAGGCGATGGCCTGTTCCCCGCTGACCGAAGGAAAGATCGCCGGTGCGATCATCGAGAGCGGCATCGGCATGGATCCGACCTCCTATCCGGAGGATTTCAAGGTCGATACGCTTCATGAAGTGGAAGCAGCCGGTATCGAGTTCGTGAAGGAACTTGGCAAAACGTCTGTTGCGGAACTCCGGGAAATGAGCTATGAAGAACTGATCGTGAACCCGGATTCCGCTTTCCGGCGGCGCCTGCATTACGGTGTCTCGCTCGGGGTCTGCGGTGACGGATACCTGCTGCCGATCCCTTCCAACGAGTGCACGATGACCCTCCGGAACCATAACATCCCATATCTGGTGGGCACGACAAAAGACGAGGCCGGCGGTTTCGCACTGTTCATCGATCCGGCGGTCTTCCGGCAGCAGACAAGAGAGCTCTTCGGCGAAGAGGGCGTGAAGCTCTGTGAACGTTTCGGCATGGAAACGAAGCAGGAGGTCGCGCGTCTCATGCATGACATGCATACCGGGCACTGTGCGGCAAAGGCATTCGCGGAGCTGCAGGCTGCTGATGGCAGAAAACCGGTCTATGTGTTTTCTTTCTCCCACAAGGATCCAGCGTCCGGGATCGCAAGGCACGGGCTGGAAACACAGTATCTTCTCGGCCGGCAGCGGGAGATCCCGAATGCCGCGGCCCTCGATGACGAGATCGCGGAAAATGTCCAGGAATACTGGTGCAATTTCATCAAATACGGCGATCCGAACGGAGCCGGAAAAGAAGGCGTCTCAGGCGCGCGGCCGGAATGGCGGCCCTACAGTGCGGAGGAAAGGAATGTCCTCGATATCGGGGACACCATGATCGCGGGACCGGAGGACGAGAACGAGCTGCAGCAGTTCGTGCGCAGCCATGCCGTCGCCGTCTGTATGAAGAGGATCGAAGAAGAGACCGGCAGTGCCGGGAGAGGAGGAAACTGTGGCGAATAAAAGCGGTATCACCGATTTTACGACCGGCAATATCACAAAACAGCTGATCAGCTTTGCTTCCCCGCTGTTCCTTTCAAACCTGCTGCAGGTCGTTTACAACATGGTCGACATGATGGTGGTCGGAAAGGTCCTGGGAAAGGCCGGGATCTCGGCTGTATCCGTCGGCGGTGACGTCGTCCATTTCCTTACATTCATCGTGATGGGCTTTTCGGCAGCCGCCCAGGTCCTGATCGCCCGCTATATCGGCAGCCGGCAGCAGGAAAAGATCGGCCGTTTCGTCGGGACCACCGCCGGTTTTCTCCTGGCTGCGGCCGTGATCTTAAGTGTCCTCGGCATCCTGATCCAGCAGCCGATCCTGCGGCTGATGAACACGCCGGAAGAAGCTTTTTCCGGCGCAGTGGCCTACTCCCTTGTCAGCATGATCGGTCTGGTGTTCATCTACGGCTATAACGTCGTCAGTGCGATCCTGCGCGGCATGGGCGATTCCAGACACCCGTTCATCTTCATCAGTATCGCTGCCGTGATGAATCTGGGACTGGACGTCGTTTTCGTCATTTTCCTCGAGATGGGCGCGGGCGGCGCTGCACTGGCGACCGTACTTTCGCAGGCGGTCAGCTTTGTCGCCTGTGCGATCTTCCTGTACCGCAATCGGGAAAAATTCTCGCTGCATATTAAACCGGCCTGGTTCTTCCGCTGGGATAAGGAGATGCTTTCTTCGCTGGTCAAGCTCGGGACACCGATGGCTATCAAGTCGGCATCGATCCAGATCAGCAAGATGTTCGTGAACTCTTTCATCAATTCCTACGGTGTGGCGGTCTCCGCGTTTGCCGGCATCGCAAACAAGATCGGCAGCGTAGCGAACCTCGTCTCGAACGCGATGAATACGGCCGGCTCCACGATGATCGGCCAGAACATCGCCGCAAAAGAGTACGGCCGGGTGAAAAAGATCCTGCAGAAGATGCTGATCATCACCCTGACCATCGCCGCGGTATTCTCACTGGCGATCATCCTGTTCCCCGAGCAGATCTTCGGCATTTTTACCAGCGCGGACGATGCGGACGTGCTGGCGATCGCCAAGGGGTATATCCCGATCGCCGTCCTGCTGTTTGTGGGCAGCGCCCTCCGGTCTGCGATGAGCGCCCTGATCAACGGCTCCGGCAATTACAGGATCAATTTCTTTACGGCCATCCTGGACGGTGTCGTCATGCGGATCGGCCTTGCACTGCTGTTCGGCCTTGCATTCGGCATGAAGCATTACGGTTTCTGGCTGGGCGACGCGATCGCCGGCTTTACACCGTTCTTTATCGGCATCGTGTTCTACTTCTCCGGAAGATATAAAATAAACCCTGAAAAAACAGTTGAATGAAGGAGGAAAAAAAGGAAAGAGAAGAACTGATCAAAAACTGATCGAATTTGCGGCAATGGCATTTGAAAAGGATGCTGCGGACATCACGGAAGACACCATTCTTCAACGGGGTGGAAAATCCTGTCTATAAGGGCCTGACGAACGGCGAGCTTTTCGGCCATGCAGCCCTGGACGCCATGAAGGATGCCGGGGTGGAGCCCAGGGACGTCCAGTTTTTCTTCCACGGTTCTGCAAATCCCTACATCCTGAACCGCTGCATTACCCCGAACCTGCAGGTCGCGGACTGGTTCGGCATGCGCGGCAAAGGATCTGTCTCTCATTCCGAAGGCTGCTGCACCGGCTACATCGCGCTGGAAGAGGCCGTTATGGCGGTGGCGAGCGGGATGTACGATATCGTCCTCAGCGGCTGCAGCGAGCAGGGGACCGGCATGCCGGAAGGCAATACCCCGGCGTTCATGCGTGTTCCGATGACCTCGGAAGTCCTGTTCCCGGATCCCGATTCGATCTTTGACCGGGCCTACGGACGGTATCTCGGCGGCCGGATCGCCTACGACGGCGACAAGCCCATGAATACTCACGGCGGACGGACCTCCTACGGACATGCTTTTGCGGCGTCCGGCATGGCAGACGTTTTCGAAGCGGTCACCCAGATGCGCGGCGAAGCCGGCGAACGCCAGGTGAAGAAGCTCCCGAAGCATACGTTCCTGCGGGGCTTCGGCGGCGCCCAGAATGTGCGTGCCATCATCCTGCGGTCGGGATTCTGAGAAAGGGGGACGAAAATGAGCACGGAAAGAATGAAAACAGAAGAATTCTGGAACCCGGAGCATATCGTCGAGATATTTTGGAAGGGACTCGCAGAGGGCGTGATCTACGCGAGAAAGTGCAAAGAATGCGGTGCGATCGAATTCCCGCCGCATCTTGCCTGCAATACCTGCGGCTACCATGAGACGGAGTGGACGACCTTAAGCGGCAAGGGCGGGCTGAAAAGCTTTGTATTTACAGGCGTCATGAACGCGCGGCTGGAGCTGGAGGACCGGGGACTGAAATACGTCTGCGGGGAAGTTGAGCTCGATGAAGGCCCAGCGATCAACGCGGTCATCCTCGGCATCAACAAAAGGAAAGCCCGCGAGATCAGCGAAAAGCTGCCCGTCCGTGTAGAGCCCTGCTTCTACGACATGGGCCGCTATACGACATTGTTTTTCGAACTGGATGAATAAAAACGGCCAAGGCCGGTATGAACAGGAGAAACCATGGGAAACTATAAGATTCTGACAGTCAACCCCGGCTCCACTTCTACCAAGATCGCACTGTTTCAGGGCGACGAGAAGATCTTCTCGGTGAACGTGAGCCATGACGCACAGGTCCTGTCACAGTATACGGACCAGGAGTCGCAGCTGCCGTACCGCATGGAAACGATACGGAACGCGCTTGCGGAGAACAACGTGGACTTAAACGGCCTTGCGGCCTGTGTAGGGCGCGGCGGCGGTCTTTTAGCGATGGAAGGCGGCGTCTACGAAGTCACGGAACTGGTGCTTCAGCATTCCCTGCACGCGGCGAACGGCGTGATCCATCCCGCCGGCCTCGGACCGAGCATCGCCAGGGCTTTTGCCGATGAATACGGCGTCCCGGCCTTCGCGGTCAATCCGCCGGACGTGGACGAGCTGCAGGACGTGGCCCGCATCACGGGCATCAAAGGCGTTTACCGCAACGTCCATCTGCATGCGCTGAACCTGAAGGAGACGGCGATCCGCCATGCGGCTTCGGAAGGAAAACGCTATGAAGACTGCAATTTCATCGTCTGCCATATCGGCGGCGGCGTTTCCGTGTCCGCGCATCAGAAGGGGCGTATGATCGACGGCTATGATATCGTCGGCGGTGAAGGCCCGATGGCCCCGACCCGCTGCGGCGCGGTGCCGGTCGCGGAATTCATCGAATACATGGAAGGGAAGAGCGCAAAGGAACTGCGCGCCCTGACGACCCGGAGCGGCGGTTTTGTGAGCCACCTGGGCACCTCCGATGCGCTGGAGGTCCAGCAGATGATCGCGGACGGCAATACTTATGCGGCGCTCGTCTGGGAGGCGTTCATCTACCAGATCGCCAAGGGCATCGGCGCGATGGCGGCGGTCCTGAAGGGCCGGGTCGACGCGATCCTTCTCGGCGGCGGGATCGTCCACAACAAGGAGCTTGTCGAGAAGCTGAAAGAAGACTGCGGCTTTATCGCCCCGGTCTATGCATATCCCGGTGAATTCGAGATGGAGGCTATGGCGAGCGGCGCAGCGCGTGTGCTTGACGGCCTTGAAGCGCCGAAGGTCTATACCGGCATAAAGGTGTTCCAGGGATTTGAATAAAAACAGAAGAGAGGACAGCATATGTATCCAAGAAAACTGACGAGATCAGTGATCTCGAACCCGGACTTCCCTGTCGCTGTTACGCCGAAGGGGAAGATCCGCGGTCTTTATGAGGAGGACATGTACATCTTCCGCGGCATCCGCTATGCCGTCGCGGAGCGTTTCCATGAGCCGCGGCCGGTCGAGGCCTGGGAAGGCAGTAAGGAAGCGATCATCTACGGGCCGGTCTCAATGGAGATGCACACGCCGATCGCACACGATGAGTACAATGTCCCGCATTATCATTACATCCAGGATGAGGACTGCCAGTACCTGAATGTCTGGACGAAGCATATTAACGAAGACGCAAAGCGTCCGGTCATGGTCTGGATCCATGGCGGCGGTTATGCCACCGGTTCCTCGATCGAGCTCTATGCCTACGACGGCCATGAGCTTGCGGAATTCGGCGACGTGGTCGTGGTCTCCTTAAACCACCGCCTGAACTGCATCGGCTATCTGGATCTTTCCGCCTATGGCGAAGAATACCGCTATTCGGGCAACCTTGGCCAGATGGATATCCTGGAGGCGCTGCGCTGGATCCGCGACAATATCGCGGCCTTCGGCGGCGATCCCGGCAACGTGACGATCATGGGCCAGTCCGGCGGCGGCGGGAAGGTGAACTGCCTGCTGCAGACCCCGTCCGCAAAGGGCCTGTTCCACCGCGCGGTCATCCAGTCCGGCCTCTTCAAGGGCGAAAAGGACATGCTGCCGGAGACGGCACGGAAGCTCACGGCGGAAGTGCTTGAGAAGCTCGGCATCGCGCCGGAGAACGTGAAGGAGATCGAAAAGATCCCGTATTACAAGCTGGCGCGCGCGGCGCAGGAAGCCCAGAGCGAGCTTTCGTACCGCGAGCATATGCATATCATGTTCGCGCCGGTGAAGGACGATGATTTCTTCATGGGCGGCGGCCTGAACAATTCTTTCATTGAGGAGCACAAAAACGTACCGGTGCTCGTAGGCTCGGTCCTCGGCGAATTCGACCAGAACTATAACCAGGTCTACGCGCCGGGCTCCAAGAACGACTGGGACGACGCGCAGGTAGACGCGCTGATCCGGAAGGTCTACAAGGACCGGGCGGATGCAGTCATCGAAGCCATGAAACAGGCTTATCCGAAGCAGAAGCTCGTGGACTGCCTCTATGTCAACAAGGCGACCCGTGCGGCATCGCGGGACTATGCGAGGAAGCGCGCCGAAGAAGGCTGCGCGCCGGCCTGGAACTGGATGTTCAATCTTGAATGTCCGCTGAATTCCGGCACGATCCCGTGGCATAACGCGGAGGAAGCCTATATGTTCCACAACGCGAATTATCTGGAAGCTTCCTACATCCCGGGCGTTTCCGAACGGCTGCAGGACCAGATGACCGGCGCCTGGGTGGCCTTTGCGGCAGACGGTGATCCGAACTGCGCGGGCAATCCGGTCTGGCCGGCAGTGACAGAAGATAACGGCGCCTGCATGATCTTTGACCGGGAGACCCGGCTCGCGTATCATCATGACGACGCGCTCATGGAAGCGCTGCCTGAACGGGGCGTCATGGACAACAACGACCGCAGGCCGGTCACGCGCTTCGGCGGCGGCCCGCGGCAGAGTATTTAAGGAGGTGCCGGCATGTATATGAAGAAGCTGGTCACGGAAGTGACCTGTACCTACGACGATCCGGTCGCCATGACGCAGAAAGGCGCCGTACGCGGCCTGAAGACCGATTCGACATATATTTTCCGCGGCATCAAATACGCCGACGCGGAGCGCTTCCACGCGCCGCACGAGACCGCCTGCTGGACCGGGGTCAAAGAGGCCTACCAGTACGGTTTCGTCTGCAGCGAGCTCACGACGCCGGTACCGCACGACCAGTTCACGGTCCCGCATTTCTTCTATCCGCAGAACGAGCACTGCCAGTACCTGAACGTCTGGACGCAGAGCCTGGATCCGGAACGGAAGCGGCCGGTCATGGTCTGGCTGCACGGCGGCGGCTGGTTCTCCGGTTCTTCTGTGGAGCTGCTTTCCTACGACGGCGAGAACCTCTCCGCGACGGACGACGTCGTGGTCGTTTCGGTCAACCACCGGCTGAACGTGCTGGGGTATCTGGACCTTTCGGCTTATGGTGAACAATATAAGGATTCCGCGAACGTCGGCCTGATGGACCTGGTCGCGGCGCTCGAGTGGGTGCATAAGAACATCGCTTCCTTCGGCGGCGATCCGGAAAACGTCACGATCTTCGGCCAGTCCGGCGGCGGCGCGAAGGTGCTTGCGCTGATGCAGACCCCGGCTGCGGACGGGCTTTTCCACCGCGCGGTGATGGAATCCGGCGGCATGGGCGGCGACGGCGGTCCGGAAGGGATCCGGGAAAAACGGGAGAACGCACAGGAGACGGCGGCGCTGATCCTGAAGTACCTGCACATCGCCCCCGGAGAAGTGGAAAAGATCGAGTCTGTAGACTGGTATGATCTCGCGCAGGCGACGATGAACGCGATCTACGTCATGAACGAGCGCGGCAGGCGCGTCGGCTGGGCACCGATCCCGGACGGGGAATATTACCTCGGCCATCCGCTCGACGTGGGCTTCCGGAAAGAGACGGTCGGGATCCCGCTGCTTGCGGGCACGGTGCTCGGCGAATTCTCCGGTAACTTCGATCAGGAGATCGGCGACCGGATCAAGAACCGCTGGGACGAGGAGACCCGGGAAAAGCATCTGAAGGAGCGCTTCGGCGAACAAACGGAAGCGGTCAAAGCCGCGATGCAGAAAGCCTATCCGGACCGCAATCCGGCAGACGTCCTCTTCCTGGATACCGGCATGCGCCGGCAGATCCTGACCTTCGTAAAGGCCCGCGCAGCGGCCGGCGGCCCGACCTGGAACTGGCTCTTCAACCTGGAGTCACCGTTCAACTACGGGACCGTGCCGTGGCATAACGCGGAGGAGCCGTACGTCTTCCGCAATTCCGCCTACATCGAAGCTCAGTATATCCCGGAGGTCTCCGAACGGCTGGAGGATCAGATGGCGGGCGCCTGGACGACCTTCGCAGCGACCGGCGATCCGAACCATGACAAGATCCCGTTCTGGCCGCAGGTCACGGCGGACAGCGTTCCGACGATGTGCTTTGACAAGATCACGGACGTGCGGATCGACCATGATAAGGAGCTGATGGCGATCTATCCGGCGCCCTTAAGGAAAGGTTTCCCGGGCTCCGGGAAGATGTACGCGATCTTCGGCATCAAGCCGGAGGAATAAAGAAAGGAAAGCGTATGTACCACTACGACAGAAAAGGCCCGAAGCGCGGTGTCGCGTTCTACAGCTACTCCGCGGAATTCGGCCTGACGAAGACCCTGGAAGACTGCTTCGAGGATACGTATGACATGGGCGCGCACGGGATCGAGATCCTCGCAAACACCCATATCGAGAATTATCCCTATCCCTCGGATGCCTGGGTGGAGAACTGGTTCCACCTCTGTGACAAATACGAAGTCGTCCCGGTGGAATACGGCCACTGGATCGACAGCCATGTGATCCGCGGCCGGGAGCTCACGACGGAAGAGAGCATCGAGATGCTGGAGCGGGACATCCGTCTGGCGAACCGTCTGGGCTTTACCGTGATGCGGACCAAGATGCCGGTCATCAACGGAAAACTGGAACCGGTCAAAAACTGGCGGGAGATCATCAAGGGCGCGCTGCCGCTCGCGGAGCGGATGAACGTCCGCATGTGTCCGGAGATCCATACGCCGTCAAACCTGAACGGCGAGATGGTGCGGGACTACGTCGACTTTATTAAAGAGACCGGAACGAAGAATTTCGGCCTGAACATCGACTTTTCCGTCTTCCGGACCGGTTTTGAGGAAGGGCAGTACCGCAGTCCGGATTACCAGGCCAATACCCCCGAGGACCTGATCCCGCTGCTCCCGTACGTTTACTGCTGCCACGCGAAATTCATCCACATGAGCGATGATTTCGAAGAGACCACGATCCCCTATCCGGCGATCGTCAAGGTCATGCAGGACTATGGCTGGGACGGCTATCTCTTAAGCGAATACGAAGGGGCGGACAAGTATGACGACGGCTACGAAGTGGGGCAGACGCTCCGCAAGCAGCACATCATGCTGAAGCGTCTACTCGGAGACTGAACGGAAAGGAGCGAAAAATGGAAAAACAGGTCATTCAATCCGTCGGTTTCCGGAATACTGTGGAGAACGGTGCGGTCATCGGCTTCCAGTTCAAGATCCGCCTGCCTTACTACCGCGGCGTTTATCTTTCCCAGCTGATGCCGGGCACGCTCTATGTGGACGGCGAACGCATAGAGAAGGAAGACATCGTCTGGTATTTCAAGGGGCAGGACTACACGCTCGAAGAGATGCGGACTGACTGGAAGACCCATTGGAATCCCACCGAATGCGCGGTGCTGAAGGTGAAAAAGCCCGGCGGACTTCAACAGGGCTACCACGATCTGAAGTACGGTTTCTGCTTTACCTCAAGCTACATGCCGCCGATCATGCAGGACAAACTGGATCCCGATCAGGAGAGCTTCGTCTTTATGCCGGAATTCGGGAAGCATGTGAACGAAAGAAGGCTGCTGATCGTCTGAGAAACACCCCCTGAAACACCTTTTCTCGTTTACAAAACAGGGCCGGCATGCTACGCTGTGTATAACTATTATTACAGGAGAGGTCCTATGAAAAACGGGAAATTACAGGTCGGCATCATCGGCTGCGGCGGCATTGCGAACGAGAAACATCTGCCCTCGCTGAAAAAGCAGGCGGACCGCCTGGACATCGCGGCATTCTGCGATATTATCGTCGAACGGGCGGAAAAGGCAAAGAAGGAATACGGGACGGAGGATGCCCCGGTCTTTGAAGATTATCACGAACTCCTGGCGCTGCCGGAGATCGACGTCGTGCACGTGCTGACGCCGAACGTGGCGCACGCGCAGATCTCGATCGACGCGTTCAAGGCAGGCAAGCACGTCATGTGCGAAAAGCCCATGGCCGCGACAGTCGCGGACGCGCAGCGCATGATGGAAGCCTGGAAGGAGAGCGGAAAGAAGTTTACCATCGGTTATCAGAGCCGCTTCCGTCCGGAGCTTCAGAACCTGAAGCATGCGGTAGAGGCCGGCGAACTCGGCGATATCTATTTTGCGCAGGCACATGCGATCCGCCGGCGTGCGGTCCCGACCTGGGGCGTATTCCCGAACAAAGCCTTGCAGGGCGGCGGACCCCTGATCGATATCGGCACGCACGCGCTCGATATGACGCTCTGGTGCATGGACAAGTATGAACCGGCACGCGTCACAGGCTCTGTCTTTTACAAGCTCGGCAATCTTCCGGAAGCGGTGGACGGCAATCTCTGGGGGCCCTGGGATCCGGAGACCTACGAGGTCGAAGATTCCGCCATGGGCCAGATCGTCATGAAGGACGGGACCACGATCCAGCTGATCGCCTCCTGGGCCCTGAACACGATCGTGAACCGTGAGGCTTCCACGACGCTCTGCGGCACGAAGGCCGGCGCCGATATCTATCCGGGCCAGGTCGTCTACAACCGCGGCAAATACGGGCAGCTGATGGAAGAGAAGGTCAGTACTTCCGGTTCCGTGGCATTTTATGACGGTGTTTCCGGGAAGCCGGAGGAGATCGAGTCGCGCCAGTGGATCGACGCGATCCTGAACGATACCGAGCCCTGCGTGAAGCCCGAGCAGGCCTTCGTCGTGACGCAGATCCTCGAAGCGATCTACGAAAGTGCGCGCACCGGGCGCGAGGTCGTCTTTTCCTGACGCCCCTCAGATGTTTCTTCCGGCCGCCCTGGGCTCGAGGTTTATGACGTCGGCGCGATCTTAAGCGCCTCCTTACATAAAGGCTCGAGCCCCGCGGCCTTGATAAGGCGCGGTCAGAGAAGCCGCGCCCGAATGAGAGAGTATTATATTTGAATATATATAAGGAAGAAGGAGAGAAACATGAAACTTGGTTTTATCACTGCGATCCTGGAGGATTGGAACTTCGAGGAAATGATCGATACGGCAGCGGAACTCGGCTTCACCTGTGCGGAAGTCGCGTGCTGGCCGGGCGGCTCGGGCTCTGAGCGCCGTTACGCGGGCACCTGCCACATCGACTGCGAGCGCGTCCTCGTGGATGACGCCTATGCGGAACATGTGAAGAGCTATGCGGCGGAAAAGGGCATCACCATCTCCTCCCTTGCATTCTATCCGAACAACCTGGATCCGGACCTCGAAAAGCGGGCCGCCAGCCAGGAGCATCTGAAGAATGTGATCCGCGCATCCGCGAAGCTCGGCGTCGGCATGGCGACGACTTTCATCGGCCGTGACCAGACAAAGAGCGTCGAAGAGAACCTCGCGATGGTCAGGGAAAACTGGGAGCCCATCCTGACGCTGGCGAAAGAACTCGGTGTCAAGGTCGCGATCGAGAACTGCCCGATGCTGTTCGGCCGGGATCAGTGGCCGGGCGGACAGAACCTGATGACCACCCCCGCGATCTGGCGTAAGGTCTTCGAACTGCTGCCGTTCGACAACTTCGGCATCAACTATGATCCGTCGCACTTCGTCTGGCAGATGATCGACTATATCAAGCCGATCTACGAGTTCAAGGACAAGATCTTCCATGTGCATTACAAGGACATCAAGGTCTATCCGGACAAGCTGAACGACGTCGGCATCATGGCGTATCCGCTGGATTTCATGTCTCCGAAGCTTCCGGGTCTCGGTGACGTGGACTGGGGCAAATACGTGTCCGCGCTGACCGACATCGGCTATGACGGCTGCACCGTCATCGAGGTCGAGGACCGTGCGTTCGAAGGCAGCCGGGAGAAGATCCTGGATTCGCTGAAGCTCAGCAAGAAGTATATGGAGAACTTTGTGATCTGAACCGGCACTGCGGTTCAGAAAAAGTAATCACGGGCAGGATGCGGAAGCATCAAATAGTATTATGAAGAAGAGCCGCGGGCAGGCAATGACTGTCCTGCGGCTCTCTCATCATTCCTGTAACGCGGGCGTCCCGGCTTTCGTTATACTTAGTGAAAGGACCTTTCGGGAGGAGAACATGGAAGACGGCAGGATCGTAGATCTATACCTCGAGAGAGATGAAGAAGCCATCGAGGAGACCAGGAAGAAGTATGGCCGCCGGCTGTTTGTGTTCTCAAAACGGATCACCGGAAACACGGAGGATGCGGAGGAGTGCGAAAACGACAGCTACTTACGCTGCTGGAACAGCATTCCGCCGAAGGAACCCCGGGACTATTTCCAGGCCTTTCTTTACCGGATCATACGGAATCTGTCGATCGACCGGGTCCGGCGCTCGAAAAAAGAAGGCGCTTCCTTAAGTTTCGACGAACTCGCCGAAGAACTGTCGGACGCGGTGTCGGACGATTTTACCGCACGTCTCGCGGATGAACAATGTTTTGCCGGGCTCATGAATGCTTTCCTGAAGCGGGAGGAAGTAAGGGCACGGAAGATCTTTGTGAAGCGCTACTTCTATTTCGAATCCGTAAGGGAGATTGCGGCGGAGCTCGGCGTCACGGAAAGCCTTGTGAAGACGACGCTTTTCCGGATGCGGAACCGGTTCAGGGAGGTCCTGGAGCAGGAGGAATGATGAAAAAAGAAGAATTACTGGAAAAGATGGAACTCATCGAAGATGAATATATCGAGGAGGCGGCGCCGGAAGAAAAACAGGCGCAGGCGGGAAGGAAGCACCGGGTCCTTCGGATCCTGATCCCCGCGGCACTGCTTTCCGCGGCGGCGGCAGCGATCTTCTTTATCGCACGGAACTTTTTCCCGACGATCCGGCCGGAGACGCCTTACGAGACCCGTCACGTCACAGCGGACCCGGGCGCGACACGGCCGGAGAATGAGACGATGCCGGAACGCCGGTGGGAAGACCTCGAGATTTACGAAAAGTTCACGGCCTTTTCGCTGGACGGCAGACAGTACGAAGCCTGCTTTACGCGGATCGCGGACGAACTTGCCGGCGAATCGCTCGGCCCGGTCCACTTCGATACGCAGGACTGGAACGGCGATCCCTTCGAGGACGACGGCGAGATCTTTACGATCCGGG
>CADBQM010000303.1 GCA_902796795.1 uncultured Eubacteriales bacterium | reverse complement strand
TAGCGTCCGAGCGCTTCGCTGCGGTAATTCATTCTGAGATATGCCACGGCAGGAACTCCTTTCTGAAAATGTCCGATGATACTTATGAATCACCGGGCCGTGGATACGGCCCGGCTTTCATATGTAAAAGCCAGATTCAATTGTGGAACCTGACCACTGGGAGCCCCGCCGGATCGGCGGGTCTGATTTATGTATAACAGAAGATCAGAGGGCGGTCAAGATATCTTAGGGACTTACGGCAGATATCTTGCCTTTACATAGTCGATAAAATGCTCTTCGACCGTCGGCAGCGGGTGGCCCTTCCGCCAGACGAAGAGATATTCCACCTCCTTTCCCGGACCTTCGATCTCGCGGGAGACCAGGGAATCGTTCATGATATAGGCGGTCTGCGGGAAGATGCTGATGCCGATCCCGCGGCCGGCGAGGGCGGCGGCGTCCAGGTAATTGTCCATTTCACAGACGATATTGGGAACGGCCTGGATCCGCCGGAACCAGCGCCGGATCTCTTCGACGTGCGCCCTGCGGCTGGGCACGATCAGCGGCTCGTCTTTCAGTTCTTCCAGCCGGAGGGGGCGCTCCCTGTCCCCGGCGAGCGGGTGGGTGCGGTTCATCAGTGCAACCATTTTTTCCTGGCCGACGTGGAAACTGTTTAGGAGCAGCTGGTCGTAAGGGGCGGTGATGACCGCGAGGCCGATCAGGCCGCCGCGCATCTTTTCGATCAGGTCGTCGCTGTTGCCGTCCAGGATACGAAAATGCACGCCCGGGTGTTCCTTGAGGAAGCCCGCGAACCACTCCGCGGCGATGTCCGGCGCCATGCCCTCCACGAGGCCGATCGAAACGGTCCCCGTCATGCCGCGGTTCAGGGAAGTGAGTTCGGCAGAGGTCTTCTCGCTCAGGTTCAGGATATCTTTTGCCCGCTGGTATAAAAGCTCGCCTGCGCCTGTCAACGTGAGGTGACGTTTGCCCCGGACGAAGAGGGTGACGTCCAGTTCTTCCTCCAGTTTCTTGATCTGCGCGCTGAGCGGCGGCTGGCTGATGTTCAGGATCTCCGCCGCTTTTGTAATATTCAGTTCTTCCGCGACCGTCACGAAGTATTGCAGTGTCCTCAGTTCCATGGTGATCCTCTGCTCGTTGTATTTATCATATGATTTTCGTATGGTACAGATAATACTATATGTATTTTGTTTTTAACCGTCAAGCTGATAAACTGCTTCCATGATGATGTTTCTGGACCAACCAAAGCAGAAAATGTTTTCGGAGGCAGACGATGAAGTACATATTTGTGACCGGCGGTGTTGTTTCCGGCCTTGGGAAGGGGATCTGTGCCTCGTCCCTGGCCCGTTTACTGAAAGCAAGGGGCTTCAAGGTACAGAACCAGAAATTCGACCCGTACCTGAACGTTGACCCCGGAACGATGAGCCCGTACCAGCACGGGGAAGTCTTTGTCACCGATGATGGCGCCGAAACGGACCTGGACCTCGGCCATTACGAACGTTTCGCGGACGAAGCGCTGAGCGCCGATTCCTCGATCTCCTCCGGGAAGATCTTCTGGAGCGTACTGAACCGGGAACGGCACGGGGAATATCTCGGCCATACGGTCCAGATCATCCCCCACATCACGGACGAGATCAAGCGCCGCATCTACGCGATGGGCGAAAAGAACCTGGACGCTGCGATCTGTGAGATCGGCGGTACGGTGGGCGATATCGAGAGCCAGCCCTACCTGGAAGCGATCCGGCAGGTGGCGGCGGAGCAGGGGAGGAACAACGTTGTCTTTATCCACGTCCCCCTGATCGTGGAGATCCCCGGCAGCGGAGAACAGAAGAGCAAGCCCGTACAGCATTCCGTCCGTGAGCTGCAGGCCGCCGGCATCAAGCCCGACGTCCTCGTCTGCAGGACTGACCAGCCGATCACGGAAGAGATCCGGGACAAGATCGCGCTCCTTTGCAGCCTGGACCGGGAATCGGTCATCCAGAGTACGACGGAAGACACGATCTATGCGGTCCCGCTGATGCTGGAGGAGGAAGGCCTCGCGGAGACCGTCTGCCGGAAGCTCCAGCTGCCTTACAGAAAGCCGGACCTTGAAGAGTGGAAGGCCATGGTAGAGCAGATCCGGACGGCAGACCGGGTACTTACGGTCGGGCTGGTCGGGAAATATGTGCAGCTGCACGACGCGTACTTAAGCATTGAGGAATCCCTGCATCACGCGGCTGCCGCGGCCGGCGCCAGAGTCCATATCCTGTGGATCGATTCCGAGACTGTAGTAGAAGGGAAAGAGGAGGAGATCCTGGGCGGCTGCGACGGCATCCTGGTGCCGGGCGGTTTCGGGAGCCGCGGCATCGAGGGCATGATCCGCGCGGCCCGTTATGCCCGGGAGAAGAACATCCCGTATTTTGGCATCTGCCTCGGTATGCAGATCGCGGTGATCGAGTTTGCCAGGAACGTTCTTGGTTATGCGGACGCGAACTCCACGGAGTTTGACGAACAATCCGCACATCCGGTCATCGACCTCATGCCCGACCAGCAGAACGTCGTCGACAAGGGCGGCACGATGCGGCTCGGCAGTTATCCCTGTGTGCTTCAGCCGGACAGTATCTCCAGGGCGTTTTACGGAGAGGAACTGATCCATGAGCGTCACCGCCACCGCTATGAATTCAATAATGATTACCGCGAAGTATTTACCGCGCACGGCCTGCGCCTGGCCGGGCAGTCGCCCGACGGCAGGCTCATAGAGATCGTGGAAGGGACGGGAGAGAACTGGTTCGTCGGCGTCCAGTTCCATCCGGAATTCAAGAGCCGGCCGAACCGTCCGCATCCGCTGTTTGCCGCCTTTATCAATGCCCAACTGAAAGGAGAAGAGGCATGAACCAGACCGTACTCATCATCGATTTCGGCGGACAGTATTCGCAGCTGATCGCGCGGAAAGTCCGGGAATGCCAGGTCTACTGCGAGGTCCTGCCCTGGGATACACCTGCGGCGGCCATCCTTGAAAAAAAGCCGGTCGGGCTCATCTTTTCCGGCGGACCGGCAAGCGTCTACGAAGAAGGCGCGCCGACCGTCGATCCCGTGCTGCTCCTGCAGGGGATCCCGGTCCTCGGCATCTGTTACGGCTGCCAGCTGATGGTCCGGCTGCTGGGCGGCACGGTAACGCGCGCGGAAGCAGACTCCGCGCGGGAATACGGGCGGACCGCAACCGAATATGATACCGGAAGCCCGCTGTTTAGGGCGCTCCCGGACGAAGGAATCAGCTGGATGAGCCACGGAGACTACGTCAGCAGCCTGCCGGCGGGCTTTCAGGTCATCGCGTCGACGGAACACTGCCCGAACGCCGGCATTGCCTGCCCGGAAAAGCAGTTGTACGGCCTGCAGTTCCACCCGGAAGTACGCCATACGGAAAACGGCGTGGAGATGATCCGCCGCTTCCTTTACCGGATCTGCGGGACGGAAGGGGACTGGGTCCTCAGTGGTTTCGCGGAGCAGGCGATCGAAAAGATCCGGGCCGAGGTCGGAAACAGCCGCGTCCTCCTGGGACTCTCCGGCGGTGTGGATTCCGCGGTCACTGCGGTCCTGATCAGCCGGGCGATCGGCCGGAACCTTGTCTGCGTCTACGTGGACCACGGACTGATGCGCAAAAACGAGAGCGAACAGATCGAACGCTATTACAGCGGACAGGACCTGCAGTTCGTCCGTGTCAATGAAAAAGAACGTTTTATCAGCCTGCTGAAAGGCGTGACGGACCCGGAAGAAAAGCGGCATGTGATCGGCACGGAATTCGTCCGTGTTTTCAAAGAGACGGCGAGACAGCTCGGCGGCGCCGACTATCTCGCGCAGGGGACCATCTATCCGGACGTGATCGAGTCCGGTTCTGCCGGCGGCCATGTGATCAAAAGCCATCACAACGTCGGCGGCCTGCCGGAGCATTTTTCCTTCCGCGGCATCATTGAACCGCTGCGGATGCTTTTCAAGGATGAGGTGCGGGAGCTGGGCCGTTCGCTCGGCATGCCGGCAGAGAT
>CADBQM010000302.1 GCA_902796795.1 uncultured Eubacteriales bacterium | reverse complement strand
CGGAAGACCGCCTGGAACGTATTCGTACGGGGACGCAGATGCGCCAGGGTACGCAGGTATTCCATCGTATGGCGCTTCGGCTGGATCGGGTAATCCGGGGTGCTCGCGCCTTCGATCGCGACCGTATCCGCCTGCACTTCGAACGGCTGGCGCGCGTCCGGCGTCAGCACGAGCGTGCCCGTCACGATCAGGGACGCGCCCACGTTGACCGCGGCGATCTCGCGGAAATTCTCCATCGTATCATGATACACCACCTGCAGCGGCGTAAAAAACGTACCGTCGGACAGTACGATAAAACCGAAATTCTTAGAGTCCCGGTTGGTGCGGACCCAGCCGCCTACGGTAACTTTTTTGCCGGCATACTGTTCGGTATTCCGGAACAGGTCGCGGATCGGTGTACATGAGATCATTTTTTGCTCCTTTCTTTCCGGCCGTTTTTCATCTTTTCTGATCGGCCGGAGCGTCCCAAAACACCCTTTTTTTAAATATAGGTATATTCCGGGACATAGTCCTTATATATATACCGAAAAATCGCGTATTTGTCAAACTTCCGGACCCCTTCCGCAGATTGATTTTTTGCCTGTTTCCTGCTAAACTGAAGGCCGGTATGGATGCATACGGACGTTTTTCGGAGGTCTATGACCTCCTGATGGAAGAGACCCCCTACGAAGCCTGGTGCAGGAAGATCACCGGGCTGCTTCGCGTATGCGGCGTCACGGAGGGGCTCGTCCTCGACATCGGCTGCGGGACGGGCACGATGACGGAGCTGCTCGCGGAAGCCGGCTATGACATGATCGGCATCGACCGCTCGGCAGAAATGCTGCAGAAGGCGATCGAAAAGCGCGACAGGAGCGGGCACGATATCCTCTATCTGCAGCAGGACATGCGTGCGTTCGAGCTTTACGGAACCGTCCGTGCGGCAGTCTCGGTCTGCGACAGCGTCAATTATCTGGAAAACACCGAAGAGCTTACGGAACTGTTCCGGCTCGTCAACAACTATCTCGACCCGGGCGGCGTTTTCATCTTTGACCTGAAGACCCCGTACTGTTTCCGGGAGCTTCTTGCCGACCGGACGGAAGCGGAAGCCTTCGAAGACGCGGCCTACATCTGGGACAATTATTACGACGAAGAGACCCGCGTCAACGAATACGAACTGACGGTCTTCCTGAAGGAAGCGGACGGACGCTACGAACGTTTTTCGGAGCTGCACCGCCAGCGGGCTTTCTCCCTGCAGGAGATCTTAAAAGCAGCCCGGGAAGCCGGGATGGACGTGCCCGGCGTCCTCCCCGCGGAAGAAGGACCGGACACAGATACGTGGTTCCCGCCGGATGACCCGCACGCGCCGGAGCTTTTCGAAACGGCGGAACGCGTCTATCTCATTTTGAAGGAAAAAGGAAAGAAAACACATGAATGATTATATGATCCGCGGCATCGCGGCGGAAGACCAGGTCCGCTTCTTCGCGGCTTATACAAAAGACACGGCGGAATTTGCGCGGCAGGCGCACAACTTAAGCCCGATCTGCACCGCGGCGCTCGGGCGGCTCCTGACCGCCGGCGCGATGATGGGGGCGATGATGAAGGAAGACGAAGACCTCCTCACGCTGAAGATCGACTGCAACGGCCCGATCGGCGGCCTTTCGGTGACCGCGGACCGGCTCGGAGGCGTCAAGGGCTACGTCAAAAATCCGGACGTCATCCTGCCCGCGACCGAAAACGGAAAGCTGAACGTCGGCGGCGCGCTCGACCTCGGCGTGCTCTCGGTGATCCGGGATACCGGCCTCAAGGAGCCCTACGTCGGCCAGACGATCCTCGTCAGCGGCGAGATCGCGGAGGATATCACCTACTACTTCGCGACCTCGGAACAGACGCCCTCTTCCGTGGCGCTCGGCGTCCTGATGAACCGGGACAACACCGTACGCACGGCCGGCGGCTTCATCATCCAGCTGCTGCCGGGTACGAAGGAGGAGACGATCGCGCTGCTCGAAGAGCGGATCGCCGGCCTTCATTCCGTCACCGCCATGCTGGACAGCGGACTTACGCCGGAGGGCATGATGGAACAGCTCTTCGACGGCCTGGATATGAAGATCACGGAGCGGACGGAAGTCGCCTTCCGCTGCGGCTGCTCCCGCGAAAAGACCGCGGACATGCTCCGGAGCCTCCCGAAAGAGGAGCTCCTGGAGATGGCGGCGGAGGAAAAGGACACCGAAGTCGTCTGTCACTACTGCGGGAAATGCTATTCGTTCTCTCCCGCGGAACTCACGGAGATGGTGAGGGAAAAAGAAACGGCACAGCATTGAAGCTGCGCCGTTTCTTTTTACTGCCGTAGTACTTTCTGCTTTATCAGGTCATCAGGTACGTGGCTCTTTTGTTTGTCAGATCTTGGTTACGTTAACAGCCTGCGGTCCTTTTTCGCCTTCCACGATGTCAAACTCCACGGCCTGGCCTTCGTCCAGCGTCTTGAAGCCTTCCATGTTCAGCCCGGTGTAATGTACGAACACGTCCTTGCCCTGCTCGTCACAGATAAAACCGTAGCCTTTCTGGTTATTGAACCACTTCACGGTACCCTTATTCATTGTTTTCTTTTCCTCCAAAAAACACTTTTATCTGAAACCTTTATCAGGCATTGTTAAATGTATCACAATCTCGTTTTGATGTCAAGCTTGACAGTAAAAAACTGCTTTGTTAATATTAAGGTCTAAACTCAGTATTTATGCCCATTTTTCAGCTGAAGGAGAATGCATCTATGCCCAGGTTTCCCCTGTTTCTCGGCACCGAGCCGGAAACGCTTCCCACGATCGAGCCGATCGTCACCGAATACTCGGACGTAACGATCCCGATCAGCCTGCTCGTGATCTTTGTCGTCATGGCAGTCGTCCTGCTCGCGGCGGTCGTCGTCGCCTTTATCTTCATCAAGAACCGCGGAACGAATTTCGGGCAGTCGATCATGTTTGCCCTGCTCTTCTATCTGGGCATCAACTATTTCGTCTTCAACCTCTCGCTCTACGGGCTGCAGATGCTTCCCGGCGTCGCCGATTTTGCCAAAGCGCATAACCGGACGATGCAGCTTTTTATGCTGTTCTGGGAGATGCTCCTTTCGATGGTGAGCATGTATCTCGGGCTCCGCTATGCCGTGCGCCAGAGCCGGAAGCGCGCCTATTATATCGATATCTGCACGGCGCTGATCTACGGCCTCGTGTTCTATACCGCAGCGCTCTTCGTCTCCCGCCACCTGGTCTTCAGCATCGAGTACACGATCTACGGCGGTTACATCAACAGCGTCGGTTTTGACGCGGCCGTGACCTCCATGGTGCAGAACGGGGCAAAGCAGGACGAAGCCATCGCGACGATCCTTGATTTCGCAAGGCAGAAGCCGATCGATCACGTCTTCTACAGCCTGAACTTCATCCTTACCGGGATCCAGCAGACCGCTGCCGCCATCGTGCTCTACGGTCTCTTTACCGACCAGCTGGAAAAGCGCTGGCTGCTCGGGGCTGCCGCGATCTACGTGGGCGCTTATCTCGGGGCGGCGATCCAGATCATCTTTAAGGCGCCGGTGTTCGTGAACACGCTGGTCTCCCTGGCCGCCAATGCCGCTGCCGTCTACGTCGTATGGCGTCTCCTGAACGGACCGATGTCCAAGGAGATGTATACGCTGACACATAAGAAGGTAAAAGAAGAAAAGCAGAAGCCCGATGAGCCGGAAAAAATGCCGACGATCGTGATGCCCAAGGACTGACGCGCTGGCAGAAGTCCGCCAAACCAGGAGGAGGGTTCCGTAATGTACTTTTTTGACGAACTGAAAAACTACGATCCCGAAGTCGCCGCTGCCTGCGAGCAGGAACTGACGCGCCAGCGCGGCAACATCGAGCTCATCGCGAGCGAGAACATCGTTTCCAAGGCCGTGCTCATCGCTGCCGGAACGGTGCTGACGAACAAATACGCGGAAGGCACGCCCGGCAAGCGTTACTACGGCGGCTGCGAATACGTCGACGTCGCGGAGAACATCGCGCGCGACCGCGCGAAGAAGCTCTTCGGCGCGGACCATGCCAACGTCCAGCCGCACTCCGGCGCCTCCGCGAACCTCGCGGTCTTCTTCGCGCTGCTGAACCCGGGCGATACCGTCATGGGCATGAACCTGCAGCAGGGCGGCCACCTTTCGCACGGTTCGCCGGTCAATATCTCCGGTAAATATTTCAATATCGTTCCTTACGGCTTAAACCCCGAGACCGAATACCTGGACTACGACGAAATGGAGCGCCTGGCCCTGGAATGTAAGCCGAAGCTGCTCGTCGTCGGCGCCAGCGCCTATCCGCGCGTGATCGACTTTGCCCGCTGCCGCGAGATCGCGGACAAGTGCGGTGCGAAGCTCATGGTCGACATGGCCCATATCGCAGGCCTCGTCGCCGCCGGCGTCCATCCTTCGCCGGTCCCCTACGCGGACGTCGTCACGACCACCACGCACAAGACCCTGCGCGGGCCCCGCGGCGGCCTGATCCTCTGCAAGGAAGCGCTTGCCAGGGATATCGACAAGGCGGTCTTCCCGGGTACCCAGGGCGGCCCGCTGATGCATATCATCGCGGCGAAGGCCGTTGCGCTCGGTGAAGCGCTGCAGCCGGAATTCAAGGCTTACCAGGAGCAGATCGTGAAGAACGCGAAGGCGCTCGCACAGGGTCTGATCTCCCGCGGCATCGAGCTTGTCTCCGGCGGTACCGACAACCATCTGATGCTCTTAAAGCTCACAAATACCGAAGTCAGCGGCAAGGAACTGGAAAAACGTCTGGACAGCGTCCATATCACCGCAAACAAGAATACGATCCCGAACGATCCGCGCAGCCCCTTCGTCACGAGCGGCCTGCGTGTCGGCACACCGGCGGTCACGAGCCGCGGCTTCAAAGAGGCGGAAATGGACCTGATTGCCGGCTGGATCAACGACGTGATCCGTGATTATGAAGGTTCAAAAGAACGCGTCGCGCGGGAAGTCCTTGCACTGACGGAAAAATACCCGATCTACGCGGATTAAAAAGGAGGCAGCATGCCGAAGCTTACCGATATCGAGATCGCCCAGCGCACGGAAGTGCGCCCGATCAGAGAGATCGCAGCCAGCGCACGCATTGACGAAACTTATCTTGAGCAGTACGGAAATGATAAGGCCAAAGTCAGCCTGCGTTTCCTGGAAGAAACAAAACAGCCGGACGGCCGCCTGATCCTGGTGACCGCCATTACGCCGACGCCGGCCGGCGAAGGAAAAACAACGACGTCGATCGGCCTTGCGGACGGTCTTTCCCGCATCGGGAAACGGGCGGCGCTTGCGCTGCGCGAGCCTTCCTTAGGGCCGCTGTTCGGCATCAAGGGCGGCGCGGCCGGCGGCGGCTATGCGCAGGTCGTCCCGATGGAAGACATCAACCTGCATTTTACCGGGGATTTTCATGCGATCACCGCGGCCAACAACCTGCTTGCCGCGCTCACGGACAACCATATCCAGCAGGGGAACGCCCTGAACATCGATCCGCGCCGGATCGTCTGGCGCCGTGCGATGGATATGAACGACCGGCAGCTGCGCTTTATCACGGACGGCCTCGGCGGAAAGGCGAACGGCGTGCCGCGGGAAGACGGTTTTGACATCACCGCGGCATCCGAAGTCATGGCGGTCTTCTGCATGAGCAGCTCTCTTCAGGACCTCAAGGAACGCCTGGGCCGCCTGGTCGTCGCCTATACCTACGACGACCGCCCGGTCACGGCCGGAGACTTAAAAGCCGCGGGCGCCATGGCCGTCCTCTTAAAGGAGGCCCTGCAGCCGAATCTCGTGCAGACCCTGGAGGGTACGCCTGCTTTCGTGCACGGCGGTCCCTTTGCGAACATCGCCCACGGCTGCAATTCGATCCTGGCGACGCGCATGGCGCTGAAAGCCGGGGATTATGCCGTCACAGAGGCCGGCTTCGGCGCGGACCTCGGAGCGGAGAAATTCCTCGACATCAAATGCCGGACGGCGGGACTCACGCCCGCTGCCGTCGTTATCGTCGCTTCGGTCCGCGCGCTGAAGATGCACGGCGGACTGGATAAGAAGTCCCTCGGTACGGAAGACCTTGCGGCGCTTGAGCGCGGGATCCCGAACCTGCTCCGGCATATCCGAAACATCCGGGAGGTCTTCGGTCTGCCCTGTGTCGCCGCGATCAACCGTTTCCCGGAGGACACGGACGCGGAGATCGCGCTGATCCTTAAAAAATGCCGGGAGCTGAATGTGAACGCAGTCCTTTCCACCGCTTACGCGGAAGGCGGAAAGGGCGCGGAAGCGCTCGCGCGGGAAGTCGTCCGGCTCACGGAGGAAGAAACGCCGGCCTTTTCCTGTGCCTATCCGCTGGATACGGGGATCCGGGAGAAGATCGAAACGATCGCGAAGCGCATCTACCATGCCGCGAAGGTCCATGTGGTCCCGGAGGCGGCAAAGGAGCTCCGCCGGCTCGAAAAGCTCGGATTCGGCGGGCTGCCGGTCTGCATCGCCAAGACACAGTACAGTTTTTCGGATGATCCGAAAAAGACCGGCGCGCCGGAGGATTTCAGCATCACGGTCCGCCATGTGCGCGTCTCCGCCGGCGCAGGCTTCATCGTTGCCGAGACCGGAGATATCATGACCATGCCCGGGCTCCCGAAGGTCCCCGCGGCAGAATCGATCGACATCGACGCGGACGGCCGTGTGACCGGCCTGTTCTGATCG
>CADBQM010000301.1 GCA_902796795.1 uncultured Eubacteriales bacterium | reverse complement strand
GCCGTCATGACGTTCTCGACCGGTTTCCAGTCCAATCTCGGGATCATCAGCGCCCTCGTCGGCAAGGGGGACTACGTGATCATGGACCGCGAGAACCACGCCAGCCTCTACGACGCCTGCAAACTCTCCTACGGGACGATGCTCCGCTACCGCCACAACGATATGGAAGGCCTGGAGCGCTGCCTTCAGAAGGTGCCGGAGAACGCCGGCTGCCTGATCGTCACCGACGGCGTCTTCTCCATGGGCGGCGATATCGCGAAGCTCCCGGAGATCTGCGCGCTGGCTGAAAAATACGGCGCGCGCGTGATGGTGGACGACGCGCACGGCCTCGGCGTGATCGGCGAAGGCGGCCGCGGTACGGCAAGTTATTTCGGGCTCGAAGATAAAGTCGACGTCTACATGGGGACCTTCTCCAAGTCGCTGGCATCCCTCGGCGGTTACATGGCGACCTCCGCACGCGTCGCGGATTACGTCCGGCACACTTCCCGTCCGTTCATCTTCTCCGCGTCCATGACGCCGGCGAACGCCGCCTGCGCATACGCGGCGCTGAACGTTCTCCGCAATGATCCTTCCCTGCCGGAGAAGCTGCAGGACAATGCGCGCTACATGCGCAGTGCGCTCCGGGAGCGGGACGTAAAGATGCGCTCGGGCGGCGGGGAACAGATCCCGATCATCCCGATCTACACTTACGAAACGATCCGTACCCTGCAGGTCACGACCGCACTGTACGACCAGGGCGTCTACGTCAACAGTTCCCTTCCGCCGGCGGTCGCGCCGAACGAATGCCTGATTCGCACCTCGCTGATGGCCACCCATACACATGCGCTGATCGACGAAGCCGTCGATATCATCGCCCGGGTGCTCCGGGAATACACGCTGGAAGCGGAACAGGAAGCTTAAGTTTAAGATAGCAGATTATCGGACATCGGGCAAGCATTCGTTCTTTTGCCGCAGAAGTTCCGAGATAATAATACAGCCGGTACGTCGTGAACAGACATGCCGGCTGTTTTTCTTCCGTTTTCTTTTATTTCCTGCTCTCCCGGCGGATGATGTCCGCGAGCCCGAGGAAACTGTCCGCCTTCATGACCGCGAGCCCGCTCCCCTCGTCGCCGAGGACCACCAACCGGTCGCCCGCTTCGATATTGAAGATCTTTCTGGCCCTCGCGGGAATGATGATCTGGCCTTTTTCCCCGACGGTCACGACGCCGAAAAGGTGCTTGCCCTTCGGCGGCACCGGAAGGCCGTTGTCTTCCGCCTCGAATTCCACCAGTTCATCCAGTGTGACGCCGAAAACTTCCGCAAGCTTCCGCCCAGTCACGAGGTCGGGCATCGAGTCCCCGGCTTCCCATTTGGCGACCGCCTGCCGGGTCACGCCGATCTTTTCCGCAACGTCTTCCTGCGTCAGCTGATGCAGCTTTCTCAGCCGGACAAGATTTTCACCGAACATAGGACCTCCTTATGCCAGATCTGCTTTCATCCTGGTACGGAAAGCAAGAGCCGAAAGAACTGCCAGCACCGCCGCGCACAGGCTGACGATGAGCAGCGGGAATAAATAAGTTCCCTGCCCGAAGTCCAGCCGGATCGCGCTGCGGGCAGCCCGCGTACAATAATAAAACGGGAGGGCTTTGCAGATCTTCAGCATCACGCCGCCGGTCTTGTCCGCATCAAACCAGATGCAGCCCAGGAAAGACCCAAGAGAAATGATGATGGAGCAGAGCCCCGGCGCGGCCTTGTCGCTGAAAAGCGTGCCGAAGAGCAGACCGAAGCCGATGAACATCACCATGGAAGGGATCAGCGTAACGAGCGAAACAAGCAGCCCGGGGACCGAAAGCGGCGTCCCGACGACCCACGAGATCACGAGGGATGCCAGATATAAAAGCACCGTCTGTGCGATCCCGATGAGAAGCACGGGCAGCATATAGCCCAGCGTAAAATCCGCGGACTTCATCGGCGACGCGTACAGCCGGGTCAGGAAGGAACCCGACCGGTCCTTCGCGACCGTGAGCGCCGTAAACAGCATCAGGAAGGTCTGTCCGAAGACCGCGATCCCGCCGGCAAGATTGTCGATACGGAAGATGGTCATGCCCGCTTCCTTCGGAATGCTCGCGTCGAGCACCGTCATGATGAGCAGCATCACGAGCGGGAAGCCCAGGCAGAAAAGGTAGCTCAGCGGGTCCCGCAGGATCTCCTTCCGGTTCCTTTCGGAAAAAGCCAGCATCCGTTTCACCGTACGCCTCCTTTCTCCGCGATCGCGACAAAAGCATTCTCCAGGTCATTTTCACCGGTGCTGTCAAGCAGTTCCTGAAGCGTCCCGCAGGCCACGATCTGTCCTGCGATCATGACCGCGATCCGGTCGGAAAGCTGCTCTGCCTCCTCCATGTAGTGGGTGGTGAGCAGGATGGTCATCTTCCCCTTCAGTTCTTCGATGACCCGCCAGAGCTCGCGGCGTGCAAGGACGTCCAGGCCGAGCGTCGGCTCGTCCAGGAAGAGCACCTTCGGATCATTGATGAGCGCCATCGCGATGGAGAGCCGCCGTTTCCAGCCGCCGGACAGGGTCTTCGCGCGCTGATCCTCCACTTCCTGCATGCGGAAGTCTTCGATCATGCGGCGCACGCGCTCCTGCTTCTTTTCCGGATCAAAGCCGTAAAGGGAAGCCATGAATTCCAGGTTTTCCCGGACGCTTAAGTTGTCCGCGACGGCGGTGTCCTGCGGGGAGATGCCAATCAGCTGCTTGACCCGGTCCGCTTCTTTCGTGCAGCTGAAGCCGCCGACAAAAGCCTCGCCCGAAGTCGGGACGGACAGACAGGACAGCATGCGGATCGTCGTCGTCTTCCCCGCTCCATTGACGCCGAGCAGGGCAAACAGTTCTCCCGGCTTTACCTGAAGGTCCAGCCGGTCTACGGCGGTCTTCGCGCCGTATCTGCGTGTCAGTTGACGTGCCTCGATCATAGAACCATACTCCTGTTTCATACTTTGGGTCACATTTCATATTATTGCAACCCTTTTTAACATATTATAGGGAGTCCGCCTGTCCCTGTCCATCAACGAAAGCTGACCTCATCCGTCGAAAATGTGCGTTTTCGTTGCTTTTACTCCCAGTCCGTGCCGTTTTTCCTCATAAACTTCTTTGCCGCCTTCACCCGTTTGGAGATCTCTTTTTTCTTCGCGTAATTCCGGCGGTTTTCCGCCCCGAGGTTCTTATAGAGCTCATAGCGCTCTCTTGACAGTTCGCCGCGTTCGATTGCCGCCTTTACCGCGCAGCCGGGCTCGGTCTCGTGCCGGCAGTTACTGAACCTGCACTGCCTTTCGAGCACCGCAATATCCTGAAAAGTATCGGCGATTCCCTCTTCCGTCTCCGCCATGCCGATCTCCCGCATGCCGGGCGTATCGATGAGGGAAACGCCGTTCTGAAGCGGGATCAGCTGCCGGTGCGTCGTCGTATGCCGGCCCCGGGAATCGTCTTCCCGGATCCCGGAAGTCTTCATGATCTCCACGCCGGCGATCGCGTTGATCAGCGTGGATTTCCCGGCGCCGGACGAGCCCATGAGGCAGATCGTCGTTCCGGGAGTGAAATATACCTTCAGTTCATCGAGTCCGCTGCCGTACAGGGCGGATACTACGTGGACCCGCACCTTTTCCGAGATGGACGCCGCTTCTTCCACGTACTGCGCCGCATGATCGCAGAGATCGGCCTTGGTCAGGATCACCACCGGCACCGCGCCGCCCTGCAGCGCGACGCTGACATAACGCGCGATGCGGTGATAGTTGTAATCCCGGTTCAGCGACGTCACGATAAAACAATAGTCCACGTTTGCGGCCATGTACTGCATGACGCCGGCCTTCGCCTGGTCTGGCCGCTTCAGCAGCCCTTTTCTTTCGCATACCGACAGGATGACGGAGTCGCCCTGCGGGTTGTAGAGGAAGTTGACGTAGTCCCCGACGACCGGGAAAAGCTCCGCCTCTTCCTCATAAAAGCTCCCTTTCAGTTTTGCGGGCAGTTCTTCTTCATGATAATGGATCGTCCAGCTGTTCTTCCGGACTTCCGAGATCCGGCCGGTCAAGTGACCGTCCTGTGTTTCTTTTCTGTTTATGTTCTGTTCCACTGATCAGTCTCCCTGTATTCGAATTCAAGTCTGGAGACCCCGGGACGCCTTCCTGAAAAAAAGACCGCGGCAATAATGCCGCGGTCGTATAGCGCAGTCTTTCTGATCTGTATCAGAAGACGCAGGCCGAGGTCATCATTTCATAT
>CADBQM010000300.1 GCA_902796795.1 uncultured Eubacteriales bacterium | reverse complement strand
CTTTTTACGGTTCCGTCTGAGCTGGCGCTCCAGCACGTCCTGGAGCAGGTCGATCGCGGTATAGAGATCGTTGTTGGTCTCCTCGGCACGGATCGTGGTCCCTTTCATGGGGATCGTCACTTCGATCTTTTTCTCGCTTTTCTGCTGACTGAGCGTAACATGGACTTCCGTATCGTTCCTGAAATAGTTCTCCAGTTTGGAAAACTTCTTTTCGATGTGTTCACGGACACGGTCGGTCACTTCGTAATTTCTGCCGGTGATGATGTACTGCATGGATCATACGCTCCTTTCTGCCGCTTAAGGCAAGTCGTCTGCAACAGACGCTTTTTACACTTTGATTATAACATAAGCCCTGTAATTTACAACCAAAAACTGTAAACAGAATGTGAATTTCTTGTGCAAGTTCACATATTTGTTTTTTGTTGATTGACTTTCCCCCGGTATCCGTTATGATACCCTTGAAGCGAGAAAACAGGAGAGGTGCTTTAACTCAAATGGAAAAACGAAAAGGCCGCCTGCGCGGACCCTTTACCGCTCTCTATGAGGAAGCCGGACTTCCGCGGGACGTCCGGAGGAGCCTCAATTTCATTCTTTTCGGCAATCTCTGCGGGATGATGTATTCCATCATCTGCGGCAGCGGAACGACCGCGACCGTCGGGCTGATGACCACGATGGGCGCGAACGACCTGCATTTCGGTATCGTTTCCGCGATCGTCCAGGCCGCCGCCCTCATGCAGATCCCATTTTCCATCCTGGTCAACCAGACGCACAAAAGAAAACGCTATATGCTGACGATCGGGCTCACGGCGCGCGCGGTCTGGATCCTTGCCGGCCTGATCCCGGTCTTCGTTCCGATGGATCCCGCGTTCCTGCAGCTCTGGTCGCTGATCTTCCTGATCGGTGTTTCCTCGCTCGGCGCGGCGATGATCCAGGTCTGCTGGTTCCCCTGGTTCTCGGACCTTGCGCCGCTGCGCATCCGCGGCCGCTGGCTTTCCGTCAAGGATATGATCTCTGCTGCCGCGCACGTCGTGTTCGGCATCATCGTGGCGCAGCTTCTGGATACGCTGCCGCCGGAATCCAAATATGTGGTCATCTTCATCATCGGCGGCGTGATCGGTGTTACGGACATGCTCTGTTTCGGCTTCTGCAAGGAAGTCTACGCGGCGCCCCCGAAGCATCCGAGGATCCAGGAGCTCGCTTCAGAGATCTTCCGGAACAAGCCTTTCGTTCATTTCCTCGTCATGTGGACGCTCTGGACCTTCACCGGCAACCTTGCCGCGGTCTACTTCGTTCCCTATACGATGAATACCATGGGCCTGAACGCGATGCAGATCATGCTCTTCTCGAGCGTGGCTTCCGCCGCCGGAACGATCTTCGCGATCCAGCGCTGGGGGAAGGCATTGTACCGTCACGGCTGCAGGAGCGTGCTGTTCGTCGCCTGCTCAGCCTCGGTCGTGATGCCGTTATTCTTCCTGTTCCAGACACCGGGCAGGATCTGGCCGCTCTTCCTTTATAATTTCATCGGTTCGCTGTTCTTCTGCGGCGCGAACCTGGCAGCCTCCAGCATGCAGCTCTCCCTTTCGCCGGACGACACGCGTCCGACCTATGTGGCGACCTTTTCCTGCATCACTTCGCTCGTCGGCGGTACCTTAAGCTCGTTGATCAGCGGCGTCGCGCTGGAGTTCATGGATACGCACCATCTCTTTGAAGGCTTCTTTGACCGCTATAAAGTGCTCTTCGTCGTAGCGGTGGTGCTGCGTCTGGCGGTCGTGATCTACTTTGTACCGCGGGTCGAAAATGATAATAACGGGACCGTGAAGGGACTTCTGAAGTCCATGATCCCGCGGTTTTTAAGGAGATAACGAAAACAAGATGCAGAACGTATTCTTTTTTGACTGGGAGCCCCGTCTGATCGAGTGGCTCCAGCAGTTTATGAACAAGTTCGGCGTATCGCTTGCGGTCGCCGTGACTTATCTTGGCGAAGAATTGCTGATCGTGGCGATCTTCGCCTTTGTTTATTACTGCCTGGACAAACAGGCGGGCGTCTTCATGGGGACGAACCTGATGTGTTCGCTGACCTCTAACGCCATGCTGAAGAACGTCTTTTTCCGGCTGCGTCCGTACTTCGTGCATGATAACGTACGCTGCCTGAAAGCCGTCGACGGAAGCGCAGACATCTTCAACCTGCACGCACAGGGCTATTCGTTCCCGAGCGGGCATGCCCAGAACGCCCTGAGCTATACGGCGGCAGCCGCGGTATGGTTCAAAAAGCGTTTTCTTTACGTTCTGACGATCGTGATCCCGCTCCTCGTCGGGATCTCGCGCGTCGTGCTCGGCGTCCATTATCCGACCGACGTGTTCGCGGGCTGGGCACTCGCGCTGCTCGTCCTCGCTGCGGTCAGCCTGCTTCAGAAGTTCCTGAAAAAGCGCTGGCTCCTGTATCTTGTGATCACGGTCCTGACACTGCCGGGCCTGATCTACTGCAGGACCGCGGATTATTTCACTTCTCTCGGCATGATGATCGGCTTTTTCGCCGGCACGCTGTTTGAAGACCGGTTCGTCCGCTTTACGAATACCCGGAAGCCGCTCCGCATCGTGCTCCGGCTGATCTTCGGCTTCGCGCTGTTCTTCGGCCTGAACTCCCTGCTCAAACTGCCGTTCAGCAGCGCCTTCCTGGACAGCGGGACGTTTGCCGCCGGCATCGTCAGGACCCTGCGCTATGCGGTCGTGCTTTTTGTGCTGACTGCGGTCTATCCGCTTTCCTTCCGCCTGCTGGACAGAAGAGAAGCCCGGCGCGCGGAAGAAAAAGCAGCCGCGGCGGCAGCCTTGAAAACAGAAGGAACCGACGCTGAAGAAAAATAAGGAGGAACTATGGCAGTCGAAGTAAAAGAGAGAAAAGATATCCCCGAACAGTACAAATGGGACCTGACGACCCTATTTAAGGACGAAGAAGCCTGGGAAACGGCGCTCGGCACCCTGCCGGAAGCCGCCGAAAAGCTTGCGGCCTTTGAAGGCCGGCTCACGGAATCGCCGGAGACGCTCCGTGCGTTCTATGACCTGATGACCGAGACCGAGCGCTGCATCGAGAACGTTTTCGGCTATGCTTCCCTGAAGCGTTCCGAAGACGGCCGGGATGAAAAGGCGCAGGCCATGTTCGGCCGCGCGTTTTCCACCGCGGTCCGGGCAGAAGAGGCACTGTCCTTCGCCGAGCCCGAGATCCTCGCGATGGAGGAAGAGAAGCTGAAGGCGTTTACGGAAGCGGAGGTGCTCGCTCCCTACAGGAAGATGCTCGTCCGCCTCATGGAGCGGAAAGCCCATACCCTGAGCTCAAAAGAAGAGAAGCTGCTCGCCGGTATTTCCGAGATCCTCGGCGCCCCCGGCGAGATCGACGATATGCTGCAGGACGTCGATATGAGATTTGAAGACGCCGTGGATGCGGATGGTAAAAAGGTCCCCGTGACCGGCGCCGCGTTTATCCGTCTCCAGGAAGAAAAGGACCGTGTCCTCCGGGAGAGTGCGTTCCGCAGCTACTATAAGGGCTTCCGCGAGCATATCAACACCTTCGGCGCGAACTACGCGGCGAGCGTGAAGGGGGATATCTTTACGGCACGGACCAGGAATTACGGCAGCGCCCGTGAGATGGCGGCGTCAAACGAACGCGTTCCCGGCAGCGTATACGACGGCCTGATCGAGGCCGTGCATCAGTACCTGCCGCTGATGCACCGCTATGCGGCGCTCCGGAAAAAGCTCCTGAAGCTCGACGAGCTCCATTACTATGATCTCTACGCGCCGCTTGTCGCGGACGTGGACGTTTCCTACAGCTATGAGGAAGCGCAGGAGATGGTGCTGAAGGCGGTCGCGCCCTTCGGGCAGGACTACGGCGATACCGTACGCCGGGCGTTCCGGGAGCGCTGGGTCGACGTGTATCCGAACGTCGGCAAGGCCGGCGGCGCCTATTCCGGCGGCACCTACGACAGCAATCCCTTCATCATGATGAACTTCACGGGCTCCGTCGACAGCGTGTCGACGCTCGCGCATGAGATGGGACATTCCATGCACAGCTATTACTCGCATAAGAACCAGCCGCCGCAGTATGCCTACTATAAGATCTTTGTGGCGGAGGTCGCTTCGACGGTCAACGAGAACCTGATGATCGAACAGCTCCTGAAGGAGAATGAAGATCCGGCGCTGAAGCTGTACCTGCTGAACCAGTATCTCGAGAACTTTAAGGGGACCGTTTACCGGCAGACCATGTTCGCCGAATTCGAAAAGATCGCGCACGAAAAGCAGGAGCAGGGCGAAGCGCTGACCGCGGAGAGCCTGTGCCGCATCTACGAGCAGCTCGTGAAGGACTATTTCGGCGAGGCGCTGACCTTTGACGAGGAAGTCCGCTATGAATGGGCCAGGATCCCGCATTTCTACCGGGCATTCTACGTCTACAAGTACGCGACTTCCTACTGTGCGGCCGTCGCGCTTTCGGACGCGATCCTGAAAGAAGGGGAGAAGGCGGTCAAGCCGTATCTTCAGTTCCTCACGCTCGGCGATTCCGAGGATCCGCTCGAGAGCCTGAAGATCGCGGGCGTCGATATGGGCGGGACGGCGCCGATCTGCCGCGCGCTGGAGAAATTCGGCCGCATCCTGGATGAGACGGAAGCGCTTGCAGACAGCATCATGAAAAATCAATAAAAAAAACAGGAAAAAGAGGGGCGGTTTGTACATATTTGTGTGTTGAAAAAAGAGGCCGCTTTCGCTAAAATAAGAGTATCTTTTTTTATCCTTCGGCAGAGCTGTTTCCGAAGGGAAAGGGGTACGGCTTGATCCTGCTTGAAGAGCGCGTAAGACGTGACGGCATCGTCCGGGAGGGCGGTGTACTCAAGGTAGACAGTTTCCTGAACCACCAGATGGATATCCGGCTTTTTGAGGAAATGGGGAAGGAGTTCGCTCGCCTCTTTGCGGGGGAAAATGTCAATAAAATACTGACGATCGAGGCATCCGGAATCGGGATCGCATGTTTGGCTGCGAGGGAATTCGGATGCCCCGTTGTTTTTGCCAAAAAGAGCAGGACGATCAACATCGCCGGCGACGTCTGGACCTCCCGCGTGGAATCCTTTACGCACGGCAGGACCTATGACATCATCGTCTCGAAGGATTACCTGACGGAGAAGGACCGCGTCCTGATCATCGACGATTTCCTGGCGATGGGTTCCGCGCTTTCCGGACTCATCACCCTCGTAGAGGATGCCAGCGCGACGCTGGTCGGCGCGGGGATCGCGATCGAGAAAGCGTTCCAGCCCGGCGGCGATATGATCCGCTCCCGCGGCGTCCGCGTGGAGTCGCTCGCCCGCATCAAGAGCATGAGCGTCGAAAACGGGATCGAATTCTGCTGAGCTCCTTTTACGGAGAAAAGCCTTTTACACGGTTTCTTCCGCGAAAGCGGTCGAAATAAATAACGATTTTCAATCGGAGGAGAGAATTAATGAAGAAGATCATTGCATTTTTACTTGCGGCAGTGATGTGCCTCAGCCTCGCGGCCTGCGGCGGCAACGGAGCGCCCGCGTCCAAGGACGGCGGCGAGAGCCAGGCGAAGATCAAGGCAGGTTTCATCTTCCTGCATGACGAAAATTCCACCTATGACTTAAACTTCATCAACGGTATGAAGGAAGCCTGTGAGGCACTTGGCATCGAGTACATCTCGAAGACCAATATCCCGGAAGGCCAGGAGTGCTACGACGCGGCGATGGATCTTGTCGACAATGGCTGCGGCATCATCTTTGCGGACTCGTTCGGTCATGAGGATTTCATGATCCAGGCTGCAAAAGAGAGCCCGAACGTCCAGTTCTGCCACGCGACCGGCACCAAGGCACATACTGAAGGCCTGAAGAACTATCACAACGCTTTTGCTTCCATCTATGAAGGCCGTTTCCTTGCCGGTGTTGCGGCAGGCATGAAGCTGAACGAGATGATCGAGAGCGGAAAGATCACCGCCGACAAGGCGAAGATCGGTTACGTCGGCGCTTTCACCTATGCCGAAGTTATTTCTGGTTACACCTCCTTCTTCCTCGGCGCACGTTCCATCTGCCCGAGCGCAACGATGGAAGTCACCTTTACCGGTTCCTGGTACGATGAGACCAAGGAAAAGGAAGGCGCTACCAAGCTGATCGACGACAACTGTGTCCTGATCTCCCAGCATGCGGACTCCATGGGCGCTCCGACGGCCTGTGAGAACGCGGGTATCCCGAACGTTTCCTACAACGGCTCCACCAAGTCTGTCGCGCCGAAGACCTTCATCGTGTCTTCCCGTATCGACTGGGCGCCGTACTTCAAGTACGCGATCGAATGTGCCCGTGACGGCAAGGCCATCGAGGCCGACTGGACCGGCACCATCAAGACCGGTTCCGTCAAGCTCACCGACGTCAACACCGACGTTGCGGCAGCCGGCACCGTTGAGAAGCTTGCCGAGATCCAGAAGAAGCTGGAAGACGGCAGCCTCGAAGTGTTCGATCTGAAGACCTTCACCGTTGACGGCGCAGCGCTTCCGAACGATCACAAGGCAGACGTCGATACCGATGCGGATTACACCCCGGATACCGTCGTCGTCGAGAACGGCGCGTTCAAGGAATCCAAATTCCGTTCCGCTCCGTACTTCGATCTGACGATCGACGGCATCACCCTTCTGGACACCGCATTCTGATCACACAAATGCACAGCGGAGTCCCGGTCATTCTGTCCGGGACTCCATTTGGTTATAAGAAGACAGGAGAAGAGAGTTGGAATACAGAGTACCGGCTGTCCGGATGCAGAACATCAGCAAGACCTTCGGCTCCATCGTGGCGAACGATCACGCGGAGCTCACGGTCTATCGCGGTGAGATCCTGGCGCTGCTCGGCGAGAACGGGAGCGGCAAGACGACGCTGATGAACATGCTTGCGGGCATCTATTATCCGGATGAGGGCCAGATCTTCATCGACGGCGAAGAGGCGGTGATCGCGTCGCCGCACGACGCCTACAAATACGGGATCGGAATGATCCACCAGCATTTCAAGCTGGTGGACGTGCTGTCCGCCGCGGAAAACGTGGCGCTCGGCCTGAAGGAAAAAGGCCGTCTGAACCTGAAAAAGGTGGCGGAGCGCATCACCGAGCTCTGCGACCAGTACGGCTTTGAACTGGATCCCTGGGAAAAGATCTACAATATGTCGGTCTCCGAGAAGCAGACCGTGGAGATCATCAAGGTCCTGTACCGCGGGGCCGATATCCTGATCCTCGACGAGCCGACCGCGGTCCTGACGCCGCAGGAGACGGAGAAGCTGTTCACCGTGCTCCGCAACATGCGTTCCGACGACAAGGCCATTATCATCATCACCCATAAGATGAACGAGGTCGAAGAGCTTTCCGACCGTGTCGCGGTACTCAGGAAAGGCGCCTACGTCGGCGACATGCTGACGAAGGACACCAACGCCGAGGAGATGAGCGGCATGCTGGTCGGCCATCCGGTGGAGCTTTCGATCGAACGGCCGGATCCGGTGGACCCGAAGCCGCGGATCGTCGTGGAAGGCCTGACCGTCCGGAACGAAGAAGGCCTCTTAAAACTCGATGACGTGTCCTTTACGGCAAATACCGGCGAGATCCTCGGGATCGCGGGCATCTCCGGCAGCGGCCAGAAGGAGCTGCTGGAAGCGATCGCGGGCCTGCAGCCGGTCGAAAAGGGCAGTATCCGCTATATCCGGGACGACGGCACGGAAGACGAACTGACGCTGAAGGATCCCCTGACGATCCAGAAGATGGGCGTTTCGCTCTCCTTTGTCCCGGAAGACCGTCTCGGCATGGGCCTCGTGGGCAGCATGGACATCACCGAAAACATGATGCTCCGTTCCTACCGCCGCGGCAATTCCCTTTTCCTGGACCAGAAGAACCCGCACAAGCTGGCGGCAGAGGTCGTCAAGGACCTGTCCGTCAATACGCCGAACCTGGAAACGCCGGTGCGCCGGCTCTCCGGCGGCAACGTCCAGAAAGTCCTCGTCGGACGCGAGATCGCCTCGGCACCGACTGTCCTGCTTACCGCCTACGCGGTGCGCGGCCTGGACATCAATTCCTCTTATATGATCTATGAGCTGATCAACCGCCAGAAAGCCGCGGGCGTTGCGGTCGTTTACGTCGGCGAGGACCTGGACGTGCTCCTGGAGCTCTCCGACCGGATCCTGGTGCTCTGCGACGGCAGGGTCAGCGGCATCCTCCCCGGCAGGGGCGCGGATAAGAAAGAAGTCGGCCTGATGATGACCCGGATACGGAAGGAGGCGGCAGATGAAGAATAAACAGCATATGCCGTTATTCCACGTCGCGAAGCGCGCGTCGATCAAATGGTATTATGCCTTTTTGATCCGTGCGGCGGCGATCCTGCTGGCGCTCGTCGCTGCCGGCATCATCACCACCGTGCTCACCGGCCTGAACCCGTTCAAGGTCTTCGGCGCACTCTTTACCGGCGCCTTCGGTTCGAAGCGCAAGCTCTGGGTCCTGCTCCGCGATATCGCGGTCATGCTCTGCATCGCGATCGCGCTGACGCCGGCGTACAAGATGCGCTTCTGGAACATCGGCGGCGAGGGCCAGGTCCTGATCGGGGCGCTGGCTGCGGCGCTCACGATGATCCTGCTCGGGAACGTCGTCCCGCATGCGGTCCTGATCCTGATCATGACGGCAGCGAGCGTGCTCGCGGGCGCGGTCTGGGGCGTCATCCCGGCCCTGTTCAAGGCAAAATGGAATACGAATGAAACGCTCTTCACGCTGATGATGAACTACGTGGCGACGCAGATCACGGCGTTCTTCATCATCATCTTTGAGGTCCCGAAGGGGGCAGGGCAGATCGGCATCATCAACCAGTCAACGAACGCGGGCTGGTTCCCGGCCCTGTTCGGCAACCAGTACCTGCTGACGATCCTGATTGTCCTGATCCTGACGGTGATGATCTTCTTCTACCTGAAGTACAGCAAGCACGGCTACGAGATCTCCGTCGTCGGTGAATCCGAACGGACGGCCCGCTACATCGGCATCAAGGTCGAGCGGGTGATCATCCGCACAATGGCGCTTTCCGGCGCGATCTGCGGCATCGCGGGCCTGCTGCTCGTCGGCGGCATCAATCACACGATCACGACCTCGCTCGTCGGCGGACGCGGCTTTACGGCCGTCATGGTCGCCTGGCTTGCGAAGTTCAATCCGTTTACGATGATCGCGACCAGCTTCCTGATCGTCTTCATGCAGAACGGCGCGGGAGAGATCTCCACCGCCTTCGGCCTGAATAAAGCTTTTTCCGATATCATTACCGGCATCATCCTGTTCTTCATCATCGCCTGCGAGTTCTTTATCAACTACAGGATCGTGTGGAACCGGAGAGAAAGAAAGGAGGAGATGTGAGATGAGCGGCGGACTCGGCGGCTTCTTCGCAGCCTTCTTTACCTTTATCGTCAGTTTCTTCCCGCGTGCGGTCATGCAGGGCATTCCGCTCCTCGCAGGCTCTACGGGTGAAACGATCACGGAAAAATCCGGGCATCTGAACCTCGGTATTCCGGGCATCATGTACGTCGGCGGCATCAGCGGCGTCATCGGCGCGTTCTTCTATGAGAACAGCCTGCACGGGGCGGAGCCGAACAACTTCCTGATCCTGTTCATCCCGTTCATGGCCTGCCTTTTAGGTTCGCTCCTGATGGGACTGATCTACAGCCTGCTGACCGTCACCTTCCGCGCCAACCAGAACGTGGCCGGCCTCGCGCTCACCACTTTCGGCGTCGGTTTCGGCAACTTCTTCGGCGGCTCGCTGATCAAGCTCGTGGATACGGAGATCCCTTCGATCGCCCTTTCCCTGACGAGCAGTCATTTCCGCCAGTCGCTTCCGTTCGCGGAAAAGCTCGGCTGGTTCGGCAAGATGTTCCTGTCCTACGGCTTTGTCGCCTATCTCGTCATCGTCCTGGCCTTTACCGCGGCCTTCGTGATCAAGCGGACCCGTGTGGGCCTGAACCTCCGCGCGGTCGGCGAGAACCCGGCGACGGCGGACGCGGCGGGCATCAACGTGAACTGCTACAAGTACATCGCGACGGCCCTCGGCTCCATGATCGCCGGCCTCGGTGGCCTGTACTACGTCATGGACTACGCGAACGGCGTCTGGTCGAACGACGCGTTCGGCGACCGCGGCTGGCTGGCCATCGCGCTCGTCATCTTCACGGTCTGGAAGCCGAACGTCTCCGTATTCGCTTCGATCCTTTTCGGCGGCCTGTACATCCTGAACAACTACCTGCCGACCGGAACGAACCTGGCGATCAAGGAACTCTACAATATGATCCCTTACGTCGTGACGCTGATCGTGCTGATCATCTCCAGCATGAAGAAAAAACGGGAGAATCAGCCGCCCCAGTCCCTGGGCCTGCCGTACTTCCGCGAAGACCGTTAAGATACGTAAGAACGGCGGTTTCAGCCGCCTGGAGGGAATAAAGAAGGCCGGGACGCATCTGCGCCCGGCTTTCTTTTTATGCTTTTACCGCGGATCACGGTTCCTGCATGCCGTTCTCTAGAAGCAGCTGCTGCAGCTTACCGACGGGGACCTCCCGCGGGGAAACGCCGTGCTTTACGCTGAGCGCCGCCGCGATCCCGGCTGCCTGCCCCAGGTTGACGCAGATCGGCATGACGCGGTAGCTGGAATGTGCCATATGTGTGCCGGAGATGCAGCGGCCGGCAAAGAGGAGGCCGTCCACTTTCTCCGGGACCAGGCAGCCGTAGGGGATCGTATACTGCCGCTTCTGCGGGAAATACTTCTGGACGCCGGTCACGTCCAGGCCGCTGCCGGTGATATTGTGCACGTCGAAGTTGAAATGCGCGCCGGTGACGGCCCAGTCTAAAAAGACCCGGGCGCTTAAGACGTCATCCTCGGTCAGGGTCTTGACGCCCTTCAGATGGCGGGTCTCCCGGATCCCGATAAAGGAAGCGCTGCTGATCGCGTAGCAGTCTTCAAAGCCCGGCACATACTCACGCAGGAAGGCCACGACCTCGTCCATCTGCTTCCGGCAGATGAGATGCGCGCGTGTGAGGTCTTCCGCGTTCGTACCGTCGACGTCCGGCAGGTTGGTCATATTCGCGGTGAGGACGCCGGGGAAGGTCGAGCGGTATAAAAGCACGTGGCCGAGCGGCTGTATCATATGCGCCCGCGCGAGGTCCTGGATCGGCCCGTTCGGCGTGTCCGGGTTCTCCTCAAAGGCGCCGGGCAGCGGGAAACTGATCTCTTCCTCATGGACGCCGGCGATCTTGAACATCAGCGTTGCCGGCTGCATCTTCCCGTCGTTTTCGCGCCCTTTCGTATAGGGGACGCCGGCTTTCGCGGCCATATCGCCGTCGCCGCTGCAGTCGATCAGTACTTTGCCGAGGATCGCCTCGCGTCCGGATTTGCTCTCGATGATCACGCCCTTCACCGTATCACCCTCCATAATGGGCAGGCTGGCAAAGGAATAGGTGCGGAGGATCACGCCGGCTTCCGTGAGCATCTCGAGATAGACGGTCTTCAGGTGCTCCGGGTCGATGGTCTGGCGGGAAGGCGCGCCTGGACGGGCGCTCCGGTCTAGGATCTCTTCGTAGATGCCGCCGGAGGTATCCCCGGTCCAGTGGCTCATGAGCCCGGTCGTGGAAACACCGCCCACGTCTCCGGACTGTTCGATCAGGACGGTCTTTACATGCTGCCGCGCGGCGGAGAGCGCGGCACCGATCCCCGCGGGACCGCCGCCGATCACGATCACGTCTGCTTCAAGAACGACCGGGACCTCCCGCTTCGGTTCTGTTACCGTTTTCATAGAATGCTCCTTTATCATGCGGTGCAGGCGACGCCTGCATACTTAAGTTCCTGAGACCAGTATACAACAGGCGCGGAAAAAGAACAGCAGAAATAAAGAAAAAACAGCGGGAGATGCATGAGACAGGGCTGCGGCGCTTCTCAAGCAATACTTGATTTATTTTCTGTAAAAACAATATCTGCCTGCGTGATTCCGGCACCGGATATGGTATAATAGAACTGCACCGGGAAGGGACGGTTCATGAAAGGAGGTGCCCGGATGAGTCTTGGAGCGGAGATCAGGAAGTACCGTGAGGCGGCAGGAAAGACCCAGCAGGAGATCGCGGAAGAGGTGATGGTGTCGCCGCAGGCGGTCAGCGCATGGGAACACGACACGTACTGGCCGGACGTCGACAAGCTGACGGACCTTGCGAAAGCGCTGAATACGACGGTCGGCCGGCTCTTAAACGAGAATAAGCTGCCGAAGGAAAACAGACGGGTGCGGCTGTTCGACGAGGACAAGATGTACACCTACGTGAAGACGGTCACGACGGAGCGGGGGCTGTACCAGACGGCGCGTGCGCTGCCTTACATGCGGGAACGGCACAAAGGCGCCGTGCGGAAAGGCGAGCAGAAAAGCGTCGCCTACATCAATCATCCGCTGACGATGGTATGCCAGGCCCTGTCCATGCGGATCTACGACGATGATATCCTGACGGCGCTGCTTTTACACGACGTCGTGGAGGACACGGATACGGCGCTTTCGGCGCTGCCGGTGAGCGAGGAAGCCCGCGAGCTCGTCCGGCTGATGACCAAGGACCCGCAGCCGAAGGACAAAGAGGCCGCGAAAAAAGCCTACTATACGGCGCTCATGGAGCATCCGAAGGCGGCGCTCGTGAAGTGTTTTGACCGGGTCAACAACCTTTCAAACATGGCGCTCGGCTTTACCCGGGACCACATGGCGGAGTACGTGGAGGAGACCGAAAAATACGTCGTCCCCCTGATCCGGGCGCTGAAGGACAACGCCCCGGAGTACACCGATCCCTGCTGGCTCTTAAGCTACCAGATGTACAGCCTGCTGGAGACCTACAAACGGCTGCTGTAAACAAAAGAAGATCGTCATAAAGGATTGCAATTCACGACCGCTTTTGCTATGGTTGGAACGTAAGGACGCTGCGCTCTTCGCAGCATACAGTTCCCCGCGAAAGCGGTCTTTTCATGTGTCTTTCTGGCCGGAAGGAAATGAAGCAGCAGAAGAAGAAGAACCGGTATATCAGCTACGCGCTGATGTATGCCACCTACAATATCGCGATGGCGCTGTTTGCCGCTATCATCTCGATCTATCTGATGGGCATCGGGCTCTCGGCCGTCCAGGTCTCGCTGCTGATCTCCATCTCCTCGGTCTCTTCCATGGTCTCCCAGCCCGTCATCGGCTTCCTGCAGGACCGTTTCAGCCGGAAGAGCGTGACGGTCGGGATGCTGCTCATCTCCGCCGTCACAGGGATCATTTTCAGCCGGATGCGGAGCTTTGTCCCGCTGATCGTTTTCTACAGCGTCACGTCGATGCTGATGTACGGCGCGAATCCCTATATCGAACGGCTCGCGGCGGTATGCCGGGACTATTCCTATAAGAGCATGCGCATCTGGGGCACGGTCGGCTACGCGGTGGCTTCTCAGGCGGCGGGGATCATCTATGACCGCCTTTCGGGCGGCAGCAACTATTATTTTTACTTTTTCTTTATCATTGCGGCGGCTGTATCCGTCATGTCGATCCGAACCGGGGAAGCGGAAGAGGGGAAGGCAGAAGAAAAGAAGACGGTTGGAAAGAACTACCGGCGGGAAGTCCTGAAAAACGGGAACTTCATCAAATATATGATCGTCATGGCGATGTACTACGGGACGATGAACCTGAACTACATCTATCTGCCGTCGCTCTACCAGAGTGAAGGGGTCCCGGTAACGCTTGTGACGACGATCATGTTCTTAAGTACGATGATGGAGATCCCGATCCTGTTTCTGATGCCGCGCATGATGAAGCGCTTCCACAACGTACAGCTGCTCACGATCGCCTTTTCGATCGCGTTTTCGCAGTACCTCCTGTACGTGCTGATCCCCGTGCCCGTCGTACAGGCGGCGGTCACTTTCCTGACCCGCGGCCCGATGACGATGATCATCATCATGACCAATATGAAGATGATCACGGATATCGTACCGCCGGCCTACCAGATGAGCGCGCTGACGCTGAACTCGGCGATCGCGGGCAACCTGAGCGCGATCGTGATGCAGAATATCGGCGGCCAGATCATCGACCGCTATTCCATCCACACGCTGTACGCATTCATGGCGGGCGTCATGGCCGTCGGCCTGATTCTGCTCTATGCGCTGAAGATCCCGAAGGGCGAACAGCGGGACATGTTTACCTGAAAGAATAAAAAGGAGGACAGAGATGAAATACAGAAAACTGGGAAAGACCGGACTCATGATCAGCGAGATCGGCTTCGGCGGCGAGTGGCTTTCGCACCACGAGGAAGAAGAGGCGGTCGAACTGATCCGCTATGCCGGCGAGAAGGGAATCAATATCATCGACTGCTGGATGCCGGACCCGAAATCACGGGACATCATCGGGCGCGGCATGGAAGGCCGGCGGGAAAAATGGTTCGTCCAGGGGCATATCGGCTCGACCTGGCAGGACGGGCAGTACGTCCGCACGCGGGACATGAAGTACGTCCCGGCGGCGTTCGAGGATATCCTGGAGCGCATGAAGACGGACTATATCGATCTCGGCATGATCCACTACATCGACGCGGAAGAGGACTGGGAAAACGCGATGAACGGGGACTTTATCCGCTACGTGCACGCGCTGAAGGACCAGGGGCTCATCCGGCACATCGGGCTTTCGACCCACAATCCGAAGATCGCGAAGAAGGCCATTGAGACCGGCTTTATCGAGATGCTGCTGTTCTCGATCAACCCGGCCTTTGACATGCACCCGGCGACGGAAGACCTGGACCTGATGTTCGGCGAATACGACGCAGGCCTTTCCGGCATCGATCCGGAACGGGCGGCGCTCTACCGGCTCGCGGAGGAAAAGGAAGTCGGGATCACGGTCATGAAGGGCTTCTTCGGCGGCCGCCTCTTCGACGAAAAGAGCTCGCCCTTCGGAACGGCGTTCACACCGGCGCAGTGCCTGCATTACGCGCTGACGCGTCCCGGTGTCTCTTCGGTCCTCGTCGGCTATGATACGAAAGAGCAGATCGATGCCGCGGTATCCTATGAAACGGCGTCGGACGAGGAGAAGGATTATGCGTCCGTGATCGCCTCCGCGCCGCTTCATTCCTACATGGGGCAGTGTACCTACTGCGGCCACTGCAGGCCCTGTCCGATGGACATCGATATCGCGATGGTCAACAAATTCTATGATCTTGCGGTGCTTAAGCCGGAAGTGCCGGAGAGCGTCCGCGCGCATTATCAGGCACTGCCGGTGACGGCAGCCTCCTGTATCGGCTGCAGGAGCTGCGAGACACGCTGCCCGTTCGGCGTCGGGATCGCGGAGCGGATGGAAAAAACAGCAGAACTTTTTGGCTGCTGAACAGAAAAAGTGCTTGACAGAAGCAAATTGATAGCATACAATTCAATTGTACACAATCTAATGAACGGGTGACTGGCGTATCCAGCGCGGCGGCACCTTCAAAAAGCACAAAAAGCAAGGAGGCAGAAGAATGTCAGTTTATGATTTTACCGTCCGTGCACAGGACGGCACGGAAGTTGCACTTTCCGACTGCAAGGGCAAGGTCCTGCTGATCGTCAACACCGCGACCGCATGCGGGTTCACCCCCCAGTACAAAGAACTGCAGGAGATCTACGATGCCTGTCATGAGAAAGGCCTGGAGATCCTGGATTTCCCCTGCAACCAGTTCGGCGAGCAGGCGCCCGGCAGCGATGAAGAGATCCACACCTTCTGCACCGGCCGTTTCGGCATCACCTTCCCGCAGTTTTCCAAGATCGACGTCCGCGGCGAGAACGCAGACCCGCTGTACAAGTATCTCACCGAGAATACGAAATTCGAAGGCTTCAACGGCCCGGCAGCGCTCATCATGAACGGCGTCGCGAAGAAGATGGACAAGGATTTCAAGAACAACGGCCAGATCAAGTGGAATTTCACCAAGTTCCTGATCGACCGCGAAGGCAACATCGTGAAGCGCTTTGAGCCCACCGCCTCCATGGAGACCGTGAAGGAAGCCGTCGAAGCACTGCTGTAAGGAGGGAACATGACAGCTTCGGTCAGATATTATACCCGTTCCGGCAATACGAAGCGGATGGCGGAAGCGGCCGCTGAAGTGCTCGGCCTCGAAGCACTGACGGTGGAAGAGGACCTTTCGGAAAAGACGGAGCTTCTGTTCCTCGGGAGCGCCATGTATGCATGGAACGCGGATAAGAGCGTCGTCGCTTTTCTTTCGAGAAACCGGGAAAAGATCGGAAAGATCGTCGTTTTCGGTTCCTCCGCATCCGGCAAGTCCACACACGCAAAGCTTGCGGAATGCGCGGAAACACTCGGGATCGCCATCGACCCCGATTACTACAGCTGCCCCGGACATTTCCTTTTCATGAATAAGGAACGCCCGAACGAAGCAGACCTGGATGCGCTGAAGGCATTTGTAAAAACAAAGGCAGCGCTTTCCTGAAAACAGGAAGGAAGAATATGGAAACGCAGGAGATCATAACGGAGACTGCCGGTATAACGGCGGAAGACTTCCCGATGCTGAAGCTTGAAAACCAGCTCTGTTTTCCGCTTTATGCGGCTTCCCGCGAGGTGATCCGCAGATACCGGCCCTTCCTCGACGCACTGGATCTCACCTATACGCAGTACATCGCGCTGATGGTGCTGTGGGAGACGGACGGGATCAGCGTAAAATCACTCGGGGAAAAACTGCTGCTCGACAGCGGCACGCTGACGCCGATGCTGAAGAGCATGGAACAGAAAGGCCTGGTCGAAAGGAAACGGGACGGTAAGGACGAGCGCGTGCTCCGGGTCTTCCTCACGGAGGAAGGACGTTCGATGCAGGAACGCGCCGCGGCGGTGCCCGGAAAGATCGCTTCCTGCATCCCGTTAAACACGGAGGAAGCCGCCGCGCTCTACCTGCTGCTGTACAAGCTGCTTGCGGCGCTGAAAGAAGAGAAGGACTGAATAGAAGCCCTTCGGCATACTTCCTGAAGCATACAAAAAGGACCGGGATCACCGGTCCTTTTTCTGCCGCTGTCACAGGACGCGTCATTCCTCCGGCAGGACTCCTTTTGTCAAGAACGTAAAGGCAATGTCCAGCGCGCCGCGCGGGTTCTCATGGCCGTAATCCGGATAGAGGAACATCCGCTTTCTGCAGGTCATTTTGTTGAACGACGCAAACTGGGTGGAAGGCGGGCAGATATTGTCCAGCAGCCCGGTGATGAAGATCGTGTCCGCCTTGATCCGCGGGGCGAGGAACTGCAGGTCGATATAGCCGAGCCTGGTAAAGATCTCGTCTTCCCTTAAATGCCGCGGGTCGTGGAAACGGAAATACGCCTTCAGGTCTGCATAGGCGTCGAGGTCCAGATCCATCTCCCAGACCCGTTTGTAATCCATGAGGAAGGGGACGAAGGCGGCTGCGCGGCGGATGCGGGGCTCGAGCGCCGCGCACGCGACGGTCAGCGCGCCGCCCTGGGAACCGCCCTGGGCATACAGCTGCTCCGGGTCCGCAAAATCCTGCATCAGCGCGACGTTGACGAGCTGTTTCGTATCGAGGAAGACGCTGCGGAAAAAGAGTTTCTTCGGATCTTCGTCGTCCAGGCCGCGGATGATCTGGCCTTCCAGGGTGTCGCCGAGGTTTCCGCCGACGTCTTCGCTTTCACCGCCCTGGCCGCGGACGTCCATCGCAAAGACGGCGACGCCTTCGTTCACATAGGCGAGTTTGTCGCTCCAGTCCCCGGCGTTGCCGTGGTAGCCGTGGAAGAGGAAGATGACCGGGATCTTCCCCGTGATCTTTTTCGGGCGCAGGTGGATCGCGTGGATCCTTGCGCCGCCGATCCCGGTATAATAGACGTCATAGCAGGCGGCGTTTGCGGTCTGAAAAGCGGCTTCCTTGAAAACAGGCGCGGGATCGACGCCCGCGAGTTCCTCAAGTGAAGCGTCCCAGTAGGCGTCAAGATCCGCGGGACGGGGGTTGATCCCCTGATAGTTTTTCAGTGATGCGAGTGGCATATCCAGTATCGGCATGATATGGTTTCCTCCCGAAAAGGTTTATTTTCCGCCATTATAGGTTCCCGGCCGCTAAAATGCAAGTTCTTGACAAAGAGCGGGGAGGGTGTTATGGAAAAGAAAGAACGCATGCCGGGGGAAGCAGAAGGAGGAAGAATATGAAGATCCTGCGCGCACGGGATTATACGCATATGAGCCGCCAGGCGGCCAACATCATTTCGGCCCAGGTGATCCTGAAGCCGGACGCCGTACTCGGACTCGCGACCGGTTCGAGCCCGGTCGGCGTCTATGAGCAGCTGATCGACTGGTACAGGAAGGGCGACCTCGACTTTTCCTTGGTACGGACGGTCAATCTCGACGAATATCTGGGGCTGTCCGGATCGGATCCGCAGAGCTACCGTTATTTCATGGACCGGCATTTCTTTGATCACATCAACATCGACAGGGCGAATACCTTTGTGCCGGATGGCCTTGCGCCGGATGCGGCGGCAGAATGCAGCCGCTACGACGCACTGATCCGCCGGCTCGGCGGGATCGACCTGCAGCTGCTGGGACTCGGTCACAACGGCCACATCGGCTTCAACGAGCCGGATGAAGTCTTTACCAAGGGGACGCATAAGGTCACGCTTTCCGAAAGCACGCTCCGGGCGAACCGACGCTTCTTCGAAAGAGAAGAGGACGTGCCCCGCTTTGCCTGTACCGTGGGCATCTGTGACATCATGCAGGCCCGCCGCATCGTGATGGTCGTTTCCGGCGCGGACAAGGCGGACATCATCCGGGAGGCCTTTTTCGGACCGGTAACGCCGCATGTTCCCGCATCGATCCTGCAGCTTCACCGGGACTTCACGCTGGTCGCGGACGAAGAAGCGTTAATTAAGGTTTGAAAAAGCACAGGCTGTATGATAAAATAACAGAGATTATGGACGTTTAGGCGGATCAAGAAGTTTATCCGGCTTTTTTGTATATCGAAAGGAATGAGACAGATGGCAGAGCCCAAGAGAAAAACCGTACAGATGGCGCTGGACCTGGTCGAAGTCGGAACAGAAGCGTCCGAAGCCCTTCGGCATAAAACAAAGAATTACAAGCTGCCGCCCGAAGTACCGAAGAAGACGCTGATCAAAGACATCATACGCATCGCCTGGCCTTCGCTCATCGAACTGATGCTGACGCAGATCGCTTCGATGGTCGATATGATGATGGTCGGCAATATCGGCGCCAACGTCGAGGGAGCGGAGCAGGGCCTGGAGGGCTCGCGCGCGGTCGCGGCGGTCGGCCTGACGACCCAGCCGGTCTTCCTTTTGTTTACGCTCATCATGGCGCTGAACGTCGGCGTCACGGCGCTCGTCGCCAGAAATAAAGGCGCCGGCCAGAAGGACCGCGCGGAACTCGTGCTCCGGCAGGGTCTCCTGATGACGGCGGTGATCTCCGTTGTCATGAGCGTCCTCGGCTATGTGTTCTCCGAAGCCATGATCCGTTTCATGGCGGCGGGCAGCATCGACGAATCGGTCATCCAGGATGCGACGACCTACCTGCATATCCGCATGCTTGCCCTGACGGCGGTCTCGCTCACCTCCACCATTACCGCGGGGCTGCGCGGCGCCGGCGATTCCCGGACCGCGATGGTCTACAACACAGTCGCGAACGTCATCAACGTTTTCATGAACTGGCTGCTGATCTACGGCAACCTGGGCATGCCGGAGCTGAAGGTCGCGGGCGCCGCCTGGGCGACCATCATCGGCCAGTACGTGGCCTTTGGCATGGCGCTTTTCGCGGTCATGCGGAAGAGCGAAAAGAAATACCTGCACCTGGATCTCAGGAAGGGCTTCCGGCCGGATAAGGGCGTGCTGCTCGGCGTCTGGCAGATCGGCCTTCCCTCCATGCTGGAGCAGCTGATCATG
>CADBQM010000299.1 GCA_902796795.1 uncultured Eubacteriales bacterium | reverse complement strand
GCCGATGTATACAAATGCACCGATCACCGCCGTCAGGATGAGCGACGCGAGAACGATCAGCAGGGTCCTGCCGACGTGGCGATTCTTCTTCGGCCGCGCCGCCGGATCTACGGAACCGGAATAATTGTTCTCATAACGATAGTCTTCCATAAAAACACCTCCTGTATGGAAAAATGCATGCCGCATTTCTTTTTACAGGAGGTAATATACTATGAATTTGTGATAAAAATGTGTAAAAAAATCAAAAGAACTGCGACAGTTTACTGTCCGGTGCGGTCCAGGTACATCTGGTAGCTGACGTTCTTGACGAAATCGCTTGGCTCATAATACGGATCGTCGAACAGGAACTGATGCAGGTTCCGGACTTCCTGTGCGAAATCGTTCGCGACCAGCGGATCGTCGATATTATACTTGCCCTTGTAATTGCCGACGAACTTGGAAGTCGTGTATTCCTGCGGGAACTGGGAGGAACCAACGATGTTATAATCGCCGAGTTCCGTCGCCATATAGAGCACTTCCGGCAGCGTCAGGTTCGTCCGTACCGAGGAAAGACCGAGTTCCGCGGCCTGCAGCACCTGGTTGATCTCGCCGGCGGCCAGGACGTCCTTGCCCTTCTGCAGCATCTTGGTCACGGCTTCACGCTGGTTCTGGGTACGGCCGGTATCATTGTAGCCGCCGTAACGGATACGGCAGTAAGCCACGAGCTGCGTGCCCCGCATGAGATAGGTGCCGGGCGCGGGCAGCTGCGGCGACCACATGCCGGTCTTTTCATTGACGTCTGTGAGGTAACCGTTGAAATACCAGAGGATCTGGTCGTTCGGGATCGTCATCTCGATGCCGCCGAGCGTATCCACGACCATGGCGACGCCGTACCAGTTGACAAGCACATATTCCGCAATGTCCAGGCCCAGGTTCCGGTTCACCATCGAGACCGTATCCGAAATGCCGGAATAGGTGAACTGATGATTGGCCTTGTTATAGGCGGTATTGCAGCCGTCCTCCATCTTCATGATCGTATCGCGGAGCACCGAGACCATCTTCATATCGCCTGTCTCGTTGTTGATGCTGAGGATCATCATGACGTCCGTCTGCACGCCGTTTTCTTCCATGCCCTGGGAACGTTCGTCCAGGCCGAGGAGCAGGATGTTCCGGTAACCGGACATGCCGGTAGAGACCGGCAGTTCCTCGACGGACGTCCCGATCACGACACCCTCTTCGTTCGTCTCGTCCACGATCGTGGTCCTGGGCTCGGGCGCGGCGGTCGAACCTTTATTCGAAGCGGCTTCATCGCTCGTTTCCCGGTAGATCGTCGGCGACAGCTCCTCATAATCATAAGAGGTGAGGATCCGGGTGCCGTAAGCGGTAATGGCCAGCAGCAGAAGAAGCACCGTCTCCGCCATCACGATGATGACGCTCCTGCGTCTCCGCTTCATCCCTGCCTCGTCGCCGATCTCGGCTTTCTTCTTTTTCCTTTTCTGATTGTCAGTACGCATTCTTATTAACGAACCCCTTGAAAAATGTCAGGATGAGGATCTTCAGATCCAGTCCCAGCGACCAGTTCTCGATATAATAGATGTCATGCTCGATCCGCTCTTCGATCGAGGTGTCCCCGCGGAGGCCGTTGACCTGCGCCCAGCCGGTCATGCCCGGACGCACCTGGTGCTTGACCATGTAGCGCGGGATCTCTTCCTTGAACTTTTCCACGAACTGCGGACGTTCCGGCCGCGGGCCGATCAGGCTCATCTTTCCGGAGAGCACGTTGAAGAGCTGCGGCAGCTCGTCGATCGAGGTCTTCCGGATGATCTTCCCGATCCAGGTCACGCGCGGATCGTTCTTCGTGGTCCATTCCTTCACTTCGTCCTCGTCCCGCTGCATGCGCATGGAGCGGAACTTGAACATCATAAAGTTTTTATTGTGCAGCCCCACCCGCTCCTGCTTGAAGATGACCGGGCCCTTCGACGTTACCCGGACGATGAACGCCACGATGAGCATCAGCGGCGCAAACAGGGCCAGCGCGAAGAGCGAGCCGAAGATATCCATGCTGCGCTTCAGGAAAGCGTTCATCATATCGTTCAGCGGTACCTGGCGGATATAGATGATCGGCAGCCCGGCCAGTTCTTCCGTATACGGCCGGTTCGACATCAGATTGCCGTAATCCGGGACGAATTTCGTCTGGATGCCGGCCTTTTCACAGGCCTGTACGATCTCCTCCAGCCGCTCGTAATCCTTTAAGCGGAGGGTCACGAAGACTTCATCGATAAAGTTTCCTGCCAGGATCTCCGTGAGCCGGTCGACCGTTCCGATGATCTTGAAGCCGTGGTAATCATAACCTTCCGGCTTCTCATCGTCCAGGACACCGTAAACGTCATAGCCCCACTGCGGGTTCCGCTTCATGCAGTCGAGCAGGCGCTCTGCCGAACGGCTGTAGCCGACGAGCAGGAGGTG
>CADBQM010000298.1 GCA_902796795.1 uncultured Eubacteriales bacterium | reverse complement strand
CTCAGGAAGGGCTTCCGGCCGGATAAGGGCGTGCTGCTCGGCGTCTGGCAGATCGGCCTTCCCTCCATGCTGGAGCAGCTGATCATGCGTGTGGGCATGGTGATCTTCGCCCGTGCGGTCGCCGGCCTCGGCGAAGACGCGCTGGCAACGCACCAGATCTGTATGAATATCCAGGCATTGTCCTTTATGATGGGCCAGGCCTTTGCGGTCTCGGCGACGTCCCTCGTCGGGCAGAGCCTCGGCAAGGGGCGTTCGGACATGGCCAAGCAGTACGGCAACTATACTTCCCTGCTGGGCCTTTTCACCGCACTGCTCCTGGCGGCCGGATTTTTCTTCTTCGGACGCTACGTCGTCCTTTTATACAACAACAAGAAAGAGGTCGTGGAGATCGGCGGCGTGATCATGCGCTTCATCGCCTTCATGCAGCCGTTCCAGTGCGTGCAGTTCATCCAGGCCGGTGCGCTGCGCGGCGCGGGCGATACCCGTTCCACGATGCTGGTGACGCTGATCACGGTGCTGCTATTACGTACCTCGATCGCGCTGCTGCTCATCAATGTTTTCCATATGGGCCTCTATGGCGCCTGGATCGCGATGGCCGCGGACCAGCTCGTGCGTTCCCTGCTGATCGGGCTGCGCTATGCGTCGAACCGCTGGATGCTTTTCAAGGTCCGCGGCGAGAAAAAGCCGGCGGCGGCTTAAGCGCGGCATAGCGGAATATTACGGAGCATAAACTGATGCGTATCGGAACCGGATATGACGTACACCGCTTTACGGAGGGGCGGAAGCTCATCCTGGGCGGCGTGGAGATCCCTTATGAAAAAGGCCTGCTCGGCCATTCGGACGCCGACGTGCTCACGCACGCCATTATGGACGCGCTGCTCGGGGCGGCGTCTCTCGGCGATATCGGGCAGCATTTTCCGGACAATGACGAACAGTACCGCGGGATCTCCAGCATCGTCCTGCTGAAAAAAGTGCAGGAGATGCTTGATGAGAAACTGTATGTGATCGGGAATATCGACGTGACGGTCATCTGTGAAGCGCCGAAGCTCCGGCCGTACCACGACGCGATCGTAAGAACGCTTGCGGAAGCGCTCTCGCTTCCGGAAGACCGGATCAGCGTCAAGGCAACGACGGAAGAAGGGCTTGGCTTTACCGGCAGGAAAGAGGGCATCGCCTGTCAGGCGGTCTGCCTGCTGCAGGAACTCATGGAGGACGGCCTTTCAGGACGGCCGGCGGCCGGCTGTGCGGGCTGTCCGGGCTGCCCGGGAGGTGCCGTATGAGCTATCGGGAATTTGTAAAAGAACAGATCGCCGTCATCCGCGACCGCGATCCCGCGATGAAATCCGACTGGGAGGTGTTTCTGTACCCCTCCTTCCGGGCAATGCGAGCTTACCGCCGGAGCCATAAGCTCTACCTGAAAGGCCATTATTTCCTGGCCCGGCTGATCTCCCAGCGTGCCGCAAAAAGGACCGGGATCGAGATCCACCCCGGCGCGACGATCGGGAAAGGGCTCTTCATCGACCACGGCCACGGCGTCGTGATCGGCGAAACGACCGTGATCGGCGACAACGTGACGCTCTACCAGGGCGTGACGCTCGGCGGTACCGGGAAAGAGAGCGGGAAGCGTCATCCGACGATCGGCAACAACGTCATGATCTCGGCCGGCGCAAAGATCCTCGGCTCCTTTACGATCGGCGATAACTCCAAGATCGGCGCGGGTTCCGTGGTCCTTCACGAAGTGCCGCCGAATTCAACGGTCGTCGGCGTACCCGGCCACGTTGTGAAGCGCGATAACCTCCGGGTGCCCGCAGCCGACCTGAACCAGACGGATCTTCCGGATCCGGTCCAGAAAGATATCAATGAGATCCGCAATATGATCGATTCCCTGCGCGACCGTGTCGAAAACGGCGAGTACCGGGATGACCGCGGGATCTGAAGATAAAGAGGAGAGGACAGATGAGATTCTACAATTCACTCACACGCCGCATTGAAGAGTTCGTCCCGCATACGGAAGGCAAGGTCGCGATGTATACCTGCGGCCCGACGGTCTATCATTTTGCGCACATCGGGAACCTCAGAAGCTATATCGAAGAGGACGTGCTGGAAAAGGCGCTCCGCTATGCGGGCTACGACGTCAAGCGTGTCATGAACATCACCGACGTCGGCCACCTTTCCAGCGACGCGGACACCGGCGAGGACAAGATGCTGGCCGGCGCGAAGCGCGAGCACAAGAGCGTGATGGAGATCGCGGACTTTTATACGAAGGCCTTCTTCGACGACTGCGAGAAGCTGAACATCAAGCGGCCGGATGTCGTGGAGCCTGCAACAAACTGCATCCCGGAATTCATCCATATGATCGAAGTCCTGCTGGAAAAAGGCTATGCCTACCAGGCGGGCGAGAACGTCTACTTTGATACCTCGAAGCTGGATGAATACTACGTCTTCGGCGGCCTTTCCTCCGAGGATCTTTACGTCGGCGTCCGCGATGACGTGGAAGAGGACCCGAACAAGCGGAACCGGAACGATTTCGTGCTCTGGTTCACCAAGTCCAAATTCGAGGACCAGGCGCTGAAGTGGGACAGCCCCTGGGGCGTCGGCTACCCCGGCTGGCATATCGAATGCTCCTGCATCAGCATGAAGCACCTGGGCGAATACATCGACATCCATTGCGGCGGCGTGGACAATATTTTCCCGCATCATACGAATGAGATCGCGCAGAGCGAAGCGTACCTCGGCCACGAATGGTGCCATTACTGGTTCCACGTACATCACTTAAACGACCGCAGCGGAAAAATGAGTAAGTCCAAGGGCAATATCCTGACGGTCTCCGTGCTGCAGGAAAAAGGCTACGATCCGCTCGTTTACCGCTTCTTCTGCCTGCAGTCGCATTACCGGAAGCCGCTGGAATTCTCCTATGAGGCGCTCGACAACGCAGCCGCAGCATACCAGAAGCTGAAAAAGCGCACACTGGAGTTCGCCGGCGCGGAGGGCCCCGTAAGTGCGGAAAAGACCGCGCCTTACCGCGAAGCCTTCCTTCAGGCACTCGGGAACGACCTCAACACAGCGGCGGCGCTGACCGTGATCTACGACGTCCTGAAAGCAGACCTGAACGGCGCGGAGAAACGTGCGCTGATCGAGGATTTCGACAAGGTGCTTTCGCTCAGCCTGCTGACGGAATCAGAGACGGAAGAAACGGAAGAAGATCCCGCGCTCGTTGCCTACGTTGAGGAAATGATCGAAAAGCGGAAGAACGCGAAGAAAGAAAAGAATTTTGCCCTTGCGGACGAGATCCGCGCGGAGCTGCTTCAGAAGGGGATCGTTTTAAAGGACACCAGAGAAGGAACGTTATGGGAGAAGCAGTAAGGACGGAAGACCTGATAAATAGTGTTGTTCAGACCTTCTCCCTGAAGGAAAAAGACCCTTCCCAACAGGCGCCGCTCGTACTCGCGTATCTCGGAGACAACATCTACGAGCTCGTCAACCGGACGGAAGCGGTCCTTTCCCATGACCTCACGGTGCAGAAGCTCCACCGGCTTTGCTCCTCCCGGGCAAACGCCGCGAGCCAGGCCGCTTATGCCAGGTTCCTGGAACCGCGGTTCACGGAAGAAGAACACGCGGTCTTCCTGCGCGGCCGCAACGCTACCGTCTATACCAAGGCCAAAAACGCCGGGATCCTGGAATATCATCTGGCGACCGGCCTGGAAGCCGTGATCGGCTATCTGGCTCTCTCAGGCAGCTACGGCAGGATCACGGAACTGCTCCGTCTTGCATGGACGGAGATGTAAGTGAATCCAGATACAGGTAAACATCTTCGAGGCTGACGTCTGCGGGCGCTGCCTCAAACGCTGTCGGCGGTGCATCCGAGATGACACGGACATGGATCCGGTCCTCCCGTTCACCGCTGACTCTGTTTATCGGATACATTTCTGAAAGGTGTTCATAGGCATTACGGGAGATGACTACCTCAAAGATCTTATCCTGCACTTTTTTTATCACTTCATCCGGCCTGCCGGAAAGCACGACCCGTCCATGCTGCATGAACAGAACTTCTCTTGCAATCTGCTCAATATCAGGAATCACATGCGTTGCAATGAGCACCGTTTTTTCGCAGGCAATCCGGTAAATGTAATTCTTGATATGCATCCTTTCCTTCGGGTCCAATCCGGCAGTGGGCTCGTCAAGAATCAGCAGTTTCGGATCATTTAAGAGCGCAGCACACAAGAGTACGCGCTGCTTCATGCCGCCGGAAAGCGTCTTCAGAAGAACGCCGGCTTTTTTCGTAAGCCCGGTCAGAGAAAGCAGCTCCGCAATCTTTTCTTTTGCTTCTTTCTTTTTGAGCCCTTTGAGTGCAGCAAAATAGAAAAGAAAACGGCGAACAGAAAAAGTGTCATATAATTGCTGCTGCTGTGGCATATAACCGAGGTCTGCGCGGTACATGGCGCCCAGTTCATCAATATCCTGCCCGTTGTAAAAAACGGTCCCGGCATCGGGAAGGAGTCCGCCGGTAATCAGGCGGAGAAGCGTCGTCTTTCCCGCGCCGTTCGGCCCGAGCAGCCCATATACACCATTCTCAAAACGGTAGGAAAAGTGATCTACCGCAGGAACTTTATTTTTGCCGTAACGCTTTACAAGCTGATCCAGTTCAAGAACGGGCATGATGTACCTCCCGGCTTTCCTGATATTTTTTTCGAGAAGGACCTGCATAGCAGCGGTAGTGCAGCAGGATCAACAGGAAGAAGATCAAAAGATTCTTAATGAGTACGAGGCAGCAGACGATAAAGCTGCCGCTGTTCTCCAGAATATCCGGAAGTGCCGCACCGGAACTTAAGGATAGCTGCATCAGACCCGGTGTTTTTGTCAGGCTCAGCATATGATCTGCCAGGATCAGAAGGAGCCCGGAGACGAGCGTGGTGCCGCGCCTCTTTATGACAGCAGAGAGCAACGTGATGAGTGAACAGAAACTCAGGCTGGACAGATAAAACCCGGCAGCATAGAGGAGTGTGAAAATACGAATGCTTATGTTCTGATCTGCATGAACGAAGCGTAGGATACTTTCAACGGGGGCATTCAGTTCGCTTAAAGAGATTCCGCTATTACGGAACCATGAAAACAGCACCGGAAAAATGAGCAGCAGAAAACAGCAGGAATCGTAAAGCATAATCAGCAGATAACGGGTCCAGAAGAGCGGAACCCGTCCTTTTTTTGCAGAACGCACGAGCTGCTCCATCCCAATGTCGGTATCAGCGGCAAACATAGGAACAAGAAAGAAGGCTTGAAGCAGCATGACTAGAAGAGAAGCAATCAGAAAACCGTTGCTTTTTGCATAAACAGGATCGGTTCGAAGCGGCGGGATATAGGATACCGGAAGGCCTCTTTCATGAGCGGAAAGCAGTAAGAAATAGTCTGCCCGGACCTTTGTTAAGGCGTCTTGTTTCTTCTTCAGGGAAGGATCCGAAAAGAATCCATTTTGACCGGTTGCCTTCTGATCCAATGCGGCAGATTCTTCTTCGAAATAGGCAAGCATTTCCGGATTGACCGGCCCGGAGACGGCTTTTCCGTAATAATAATAGAAGTATTCTTCTTCATTCAGGGTGGACGGCTTTTTGCTGAGCTTAAGCAAAGCAAAGACCAGAAGGCCCAGGAGAAGCAGGATGCCAAAGGAGAAGAAGAGGAGACGGGCTGCCTCGTTTACAAACAGCAGGGTGCTTCCGCGGACGGAAGCACGACGTTTGTCGGACGCGGGTTTTTCCGGCAGACGGATGACGGAAGCTGTGACAAGAAAGCAGAAACTGAGTGACAGGATACTGAAAGACAGGCCTGCGGCAAAACAGGCCGCAATTTCCGGCTGCGGATAAGAAAACAGATCGATATTTTTGTAGGTCGAAAACAGGCTGCCGGTATCAGCGAAGGAAAAAGGATTGATCTCGCCGGGCAGACCCGACGCTGCGGGTAGCGGGAAAACGTATGAGAGAAGATATAATGCTGACGTAAACAGAAGATAGAAAAGCACGGAGACCCGAGTATTCCTGTACAATACTGACAGCAGTACCGCAAGGTTCAGGAGCGTGAGCGCAGCAAGTACCGGGAACAGAACGGAAAGCATCAGAAACTGCCGGACGCTGATCGGATACGGGCAGTCGCGAAACAACGGCACAGACTGGATCGAACGCCCGATATCGCCAAAACCGATCATTTTACCGGCAATCAGGATACATCCTGAATATGTGAGCGCAACAACAGCAACTGTATAGAACACCAGCGCCGCATATTTTGAAAGACCGAGCGGCAGCCTGCCGCGCTTTGTGCCGCTCAGTATTTCACGCATGCCGGACGCTTTTTCCTCGGAAAGAAGGAGTGTCACTGCGATCAGAATCAGAATAGCGAAAAGTGGGAAAAAACGGCTGGCTTTTAGAAGAATGCTGAGTCCCTCATCCAGGTCCGGACAGATGGAGATTCCATGAAGCCGCTCGTAGTCCCGGAGACTTTTCTGGATATTTCTATAGGGGAAGCCGTTTTCATCCGAAAATGCGGGGAGGTGCAGCGCCTCTTCCGCACGGGCTGGCATTTCATCCAGGAAGACCTGGTAAGAAGCTATATACTGATATTGTTCCTTCAGGCGCGTAAGAACGGATGAAAGTGCGGCATATTCATCCTCTGTATTGTTAAAATACTCTCCGTATTCACGAAAGAGCAGCGGGAGGCTGAATCCGTTTTCCTCCAGGACAACCCCGAAGATCCGTAAATATTCATCGTCGGACATGCCGCCTTCCTTCGCATGCCGGTACTCATGTATCAACTGCAGGGCGGCGATATCATGCTCCAGTTTTTGAAGTGAAACATCTTCCGGCATCACAGCATATACTTCTTTTTTTGCTTCATAGAGCTGCGGATCCGGTAAATAGGTACTGTGAGAAGAAGCAAGGACCTGAACAAAAAAGATCAAAATAACAAACAGCGTGATCAGTATAAAAGTCCGCTGCCGCCAAAGCTTATACAGTTCGTTTAGGAACAGGGAACGCATGCACTTCAGTTCTGATCCAGAATAAAACTCTTTTGAAGGTCCTGGCTGAGATCATCTACGGAAAGCAGTACATAGGGTGCTGTGATGCCGTTTATCAGATCTTCCTTCCGGTAAGCAAAAATCGAATAAGGTGCTGTCTCTTTCGAAGTAATGATCAGATAGTGCTCTGTATTCACGGTAAGCGGGACGATCGGACGGGGAGACCAGCCGCAGCCCGGTATCACTGCCGCAAGTTCTCCGTCAGCACCGATTACAGCGAGATCCGGGGAAAGATCCATCACCTCCGGGGAGAAATCAAAGTAGGAGACCAGTGTGATATCTTCTCCGATATAATAAGGCAGGATGTTCCATTCGGGATGCGCCTCTACAAAGGAATTCAGATAGGGATGCGGAGCAGTGATCTTATTTTCCGAAACAGAATAGAGCAGATATTCCGGACCCTTGCGCAGTACCAGGGTATCCTGATATGCGCCAAAGAGACTCATGCTGTCTTCGCTGATCTTCTCCAGGGCTCCGTCTTTCAGATCGCAGCGCCAGAGCTGACTTGTTTCATCTGCAGTTCCGGCTTTCAGCACTTCTTCAATGAAGAGACTATTTCCATAAGGAAGAAACCGCTGTATCACGGCTTTGGGATCCGATGCTTTGTACAGACTGACAGATCCTTTTTTCTTTTTTAGCGAAAAAGCGCGGATGCAGCTGCACTTCTCACCGTCCGTATCATATTCATCTGTGATATAAAACAGATTGCCGCGGTGCAGGCAAATGGAATCGTCCTTCAGCGTGTTTAAATCGGGTGAGAGCACTTTCCTTACGCTGCCGTCTGCGGAAAGCTCTGCAAATACAGTGGATGCGGGTGATTTCGGCGAGGTTTTTCCAATCTGTGTAATGTAAAGCTTCCCGTTATACGATGCACAGAAGGAGCAGGTATCCGGCAGCCCGGTAAAGGCGTCGCATGCAGGAATCTTAACCTGGTCGGATTCCTCATTGTGCAGACAGGTGGTCTTGCTGCAGAAGGGCTTTGCCGGGCTCTTCAGATCTGCTGAATAAAACAGATAATTGCCGGCATTCAGGAATATACCTTCGTTAAGGATGGAATAATGCGGATTCCCCGGAAAATATGAAAAAGCCTCCGGGTCAAAGTCTTCCTTGGGATTGTAGTGATCGTCATAGGTGGAGAGTTGGAGGGTACCGGAATCGCCGCATCCGCACAGTAGAAAGGCAGACAACAGGGACATGCTAAGAAGCAGAAGAAATATCTTCTTGAACATGAGACAATCCTTTCATATAATAAAGGGCACGATGGTAGCGTGCCCTCTTTTATTATGCACTTAACGTTGCAGACCAGGTTTGATTCATATAAAACACCTGGTGTGTACTACTTGCCGAGATGCTTCTGACATCTTTGCCAGTCCCTGTTGGCGTTACAGAGACAGGTGAGAATCCGGCGGTGTTAGCAGATACATTTCCTATCGCAGCTGTTCCGTCAGGCTTTGTGTAGTAGTACCGTAATGTAGCACTTACTGTACATGTCGCGCCGCCTGCAGCGCATGAAGTTGATGCAATTGCTGAATCAGTAAGCAACGAAAGGGTAGCGTTTGTCGCATAGCCTGCAACCGCTCCACTCGCCGAACTTGCAGCAACATGCTGGGTGAAGGTGAATATCAATAAAAGTGTTAAACTTATTATTGACAAAAGTTTTAATCGGTGTTTCATGATTGTATTACTCCTTTAGTCAATGAAAGTTTTCATTATAAGCATATACACATATAGTACCACTGTCAAGCGTTTTTGCACACCTTTTGCGAAGCTTGTTCTGAAGCTGTTTATTACATCTGGTGAAGGTAATCGTTTGTAGGTAGAAGGGAGTACATATGAAAAAAACGAACTATATAGAAGAAAACAACCTGCGTGTTTCCGGCCGCAATGCCGTCCTGGAGGCGTTCCGCGCCGGCCGTCCTTTTGACCGTCTGATCGTGGAAGAGCGCCTGAAAGACCCGGCGCTCTTTCCGGTCGTTGAGGCGCTGAAAGAAAAGGGCGTCCCGGTAAAAACGGTCCCGCATGAACGCTTCCGGGAAATGACGGGAAGCGAGAACGCGCAGGGCGTGATCGCCTATATCGCGGCTTACACCTATGCTTCCATCGACGATATGCTTGAAAAAGCCCGGGAAAAGGATGAAGCGCCCTTCCTGATCCTGCTGGACGGGATCGAGGATCCGCATAACCTCGGTGCGATCATCCGGAGCGCGGAACAGGCCGGCGCCCATGGCGTCGTGATCCCGAAGGACCGTTCGGCAACGCTGAGTGAGACCGTCGCACGGACGAGCGCCGGCGCGCTGAACTACCTGCCGGTCGCGCGGGTGACCAACCTGAAGCGCTGCGCGGAAGAACTGAAGGAACAGGGGCTCTGGATCGTCTGTGCGGATATGGACGGCGAACGGATGTATGATGCGGACCTCACCGGCCCGATCGCGCTCGTCATCGGGAACGAAGGCGCGGGCGTATCCCGGCTGATGCAGAAGACCTGCGACCGCACAGTCTCGATCCCTTCCTTTGGCCATGTGGACTCGCTGAATGCCTCCGTCGCGGCAGGGGTCCTTATGTACGAGATCGTACGGCAGCGGCAGTAAGTCCGGCGGCGCCCGGTGAAGGCCGCGAAAAGTCGGCGGCCGGCGAACGAAGGATGCTTTGTCAAGGAGGTGTGCGTTTTTTGCGCTCTTGACTTTTTTTTCTTATTTTATTATAGTAGCGGGCGTATCTTACGAACAATGAGAGGATGCCATGGCAGTAAATAAACTGATCATCGTGGAGTCGCCCG
>CADBQM010000297.1 GCA_902796795.1 uncultured Eubacteriales bacterium | reverse complement strand
CGCTATATCGTTTTCAACCTGATCGACAGCCTGATCATCGGTTCCGTCAATGCGATCTTCATGTCGATCTGCGGCATGCAGTACATCGGGCTGGTCTCCTTCGTCGTTGCGATCACCAACCTGGTGCCGACCTTCGGACCGGTCGTCGGCGCGGCGATCGGCGGCTTCATCCTGCTGATGGTGAAACCGGGCCACGCACTCGTGTTCCTGATCTTCACCGTCGTCCTGCAGGCGCTGGACGGCTATGTGATCAAGCCCAGGCTCTTCGGCAACACGCTCGGCGTTTCGGGACTCTGGATCCTGGTCGGCGTCATCGTGGGCGGCAATATGTTCGGCGTTGTCGGCATTCTGCTGGCGATCCCCGCCGTCGCGATCCTGGACCTGATCTACCGCACCTACTTTATCCCGTGGCTGGAGAAAAAGCGCGGGATCGGCGCAGCAATAGAAGGCGGGGCGGAAGCACCGCCTGCAGAAGAAGATACGTCTCCTGGCGAAGCGGAAGAGGAAACGGAAAAACGGGAAGAAGAGTAAAGAAAAAACATATCGGAAGGCGGGCGCTGTTCCAGCAGGGACAGCGCCGCTTCCTTTGCGGCCTGCTTGCGCTGACCATGATCGCGGTACTGCTCGCCGGCTGCAGCGGCTGTCCGGGGAGACCCGCGGAAACGACGGCAGAGGGCACTGCGCTGCCGGAGACTGAATCGGCTTCGGAGAGCCTTTCTGCGGAATACTGTGTGCGGGAGGTCCCTGCGCCGCCCTTCACGGTGCAGGACGCCCCGCCGTACGGCAGTTCCAATGCGGACCAGGATCGTCCTGAGGCCGCGCCCTTTGTTTCCGTCCATGAGGACCGGCCGTTCTTTGACACGGCTGTCCTGCAGGAAGTCCTGGACAACGCCGGCACAAGGATCGTCCTTTCCCCGCTGGACGGATTCGGGCGTGCCGGGACCGCGCTGATGTGCGCCGGGCCGGAGACGCTGCCGAAGGGAGAACGCGGGCCGACCGGCCTCTTCCGGCCGAGCGGCTGGCATCAGCAGCAGTATCCGGGGCTCGTCGACTCGACGCCGCCCTACCTGATGAACCGCGCACACCTCCTTATGTGGGCGCTGTCCGGCCTGACGTCGGTAAACGAGAACCTGATCGCCGGGACCCGCTATATGAACACGGAGGGGATGCTGGAGACGGAGCTCACGGTCCTCCGTTATATCGAGGACAGCGGACACCATGTGCTGTATCGTGTGACGCCGGTATACGACGGCGATGACCTTCTTGCATCCGGTGTTCTCATCGAGGCGCAGTCTGTGGAGGACTCGGATTGTATACATTGTGTTTATGTATACAACGTCCAGCCGGGCGTCGAGATCGACTACCGCACGGGCGAGAACCGGCTTGCAATTGAGGGAGAATAGTGTTATAGTAGGCAGAAATCCCTGCTTTGTACAGCCGTGAACGAATTTAAATGGCTTTTCCGGGCATCCGCCCGGGCCACAGAGGAGACAATATGAAAAAGATTTTGACGATCCAGGATATTTCCTGCATGGGCAAGTGCTCGCTCACGATTGCACTCCCCATCCTTTCTGCCATGGGCATGGAGACGGTGATCCTGCCGACAGCCGTGCTTTCGACCCACACCATGTTCAAGAATTTTACGGTCAAGGACCTGACCGATCAGCTGCTGCCGATCACGGCGCACTGGAAGGAGCTCGGCGTCAAATTCGACGCCATCTACACCGGCTATCTCGGCTCCGCGGAGGAGATCGAGATCGCAAAGAAGATCTTTGCGGACTTCGGCGGCGAAGATACGCTGATCTTCATCGATCCGGTCATGGCCGATAACGGCAAGCTGTACGCGGCTTTTGACATGGCGTACGCAAAGCTGAACGCGGGCCTGTGCGGCGCGGCGGACATCATCGTGCCCAACATCACCGAAGCCTGCTTCATGACGGACACGGAATACAAGGAAGTGTATGACGAAGCGTACATCCTGGAGCTGCTCGACAAGCTTGCAGGGCTCGGGGCGAAGACCGTCGTACTGACCGGTGTCTCGCTTTCGCCCGGAAAGACCGGCGTTTATGGTCTGGATACCGTGAGCGGCCGCCATTTTATCTACCAGAACGACCGGGTCGATGCTTCCTATCACGGCACCGGCGACCTTTTCTCGAGCGTCGCAGTCGGCGCGCTGATGCGCGGCCTCTCCATGGAGGACGCTTTCCGGATCGCCGCCGATTACACGGCGGACACGATCCGCGTGACGCTGGAGGATCCGAAGGAGCCCTGGTACGGCGTGAATTTTGAGGAAACGATCCCGGCGCTTCTGAAGATGCTGGAGGAAGAAGAGAAGAAGCAGAAATAAAAAAGAAAAGACCTGCGCAGCGCGCAGGTCTTTTCTTTTTCAAAAGCCTTTTTCCCGCTCAGAAGCGCGGGACGATCACGGCTTCCCCGTTCTTCAGCGCACTTTCGTGGGCGCAGATCCCGGCAGCGGTGATGTTGCCGCCCAGCTGTTCGTCGATCCAGGGCTTCCGCTCCTCAAGGCAGCTCATCACGAATTCATGTACGAGATGCGGATGTGAACCGTGGTGGCCGCCGCCCGCGCCCTTTTTCAGGGAGTCCTGCGGGTTCAGCGGATCGAAGTTGCCGCCGACGGTAAAGGACCATAATTCTTCCGGCAGATCCGCGTAGTAATTCGGCATCGGGACGGTCTCGCAGCCGGTTGGGCGGCCGCGGTTTTCGTTCGGCGCGCCGAGCGTCGTGATGATGGGATCGTCCGAATCGGTGAAGCCCCATTCGAAGCTCTTCTTTGAACCGAAGACGTTCATGCCTTCCTGATACATGCGCGCGGTCTCAAACAGCGTGCGGGTCGCTTCCGCCTTCAGGCCGTTCTCAAATTCAAAGATCGCGGTCTCGACGGGATACGGATTCCCGTAGCGCTGCACCAGTTCTTCCGCCATCGTGCCGGAGCCTAAGCAGTTGACGCGGCAGATACGGGAGCCGGACAGCGCGACCATCGGTGCGATCGCATGCGTGCCGTACCACATCGGCGGCAGGCCCATCCAGTAATCCGGCCAGCCGGCCATGTCCTGATAATGCGAGCCCCGGAAGAACTGGATCTTCCCGAATTCGCCGTTTTCTTTCATCTGTTTCGCATAGAAAAACTGATAGGTGTAGAGCGTTGTCTCCATCATCATATAGTTTTTCCCGGACTGCCGTTTGGCTTTGACGATCCTGCGGATGTCGTCGAGGGAAGTGGCCATCGGGACGGTGCACGCACAGTGCTTGCCGGCATTAAGGACCGCGACGCTCTGGTCCGCGTGGAGCGGGATCGGCGTGACCAGGTGGACTGCGTCGATCGTCGGATCGTTCAGGATCTCATCAAGGCTTGCCGCGATCCGGGCGCCGCCGATATATTCGCTCGTTTTCCCTGCGGTCTCCGGGTCGAGATCGCAGAGCGTGAGCTCGCCCACGTTCGGATGTGCTTTGTAGATTCCGGCAAACGCGCCGCCGAAGGCCAGTCCGACCAGCGCAATATTCAGTTTTTTCATATTTGTCATCCTTTCGGCCCTGACGGGCCAGGTACCTTTATTCTGACCTCATTATAGAATGGCAAGGGTGCAGAGACCATGGCTTTTCAAGAAAATATCATGTAAAATTCCTTCCGCGATCTTCCAGGATCTTTACGCCAGCGGCAGGATGATCCGCGAGGGACAGTCCCCGCCATAACAGATGGTCTGCCGGGCGGTCTCGGTTTCTCTGATCATTGACCAGACGCCGGCCTTGTTCGGATGGACCGCGTATTCCGGGAAGTCAGAGGAGCTGATGTCGATACGGAGGCGCGAGCCTTTTTTCAGCTGCCACGCAACGTCCCAGGCTTCGATGCGGATCTTTTCCACCGTCCCGGGCGTGTAGGTCAGCCGGTCCGGAGCGCCGTTCCGGTAGGCGAGGGTGGTGATCCCGTTCCGGATGTTGTAGGCTTCCCCGTTCTCAAACACCTCCATCAGCTTGAAGGTAAAGCAAGAGTCTTCCGCAGAGGAGGAGACGTACAGCTCCGCTGCCGGACGGCCGAGGATCGTCAGATCCTGCGGCAGCGGTTCGGAAATGAAGCTCACGATATCCGGGCGGCTGTTCATCGCCGGCTGCAGGAGCGAGCCGATCTCCGACCAGGATTTAAACAGCGACTCGGCGCCGTGGGAGGGTACCGGGTTTGCGGGATCATAGATGTAGGAACGCGTGCCTTCCGCAGTCGAAAGGGCAGTCGCGGCCTCCGCCGGCCCGTTCAGCGTCCCGCCTTCTCCCAGATAAAACGCCGCCGTCTTCTCCGCCTGCACCGGATATTCCGGCAGGCTGAGCCACTTGTCTTCACCGATCACATACCAGTCGATCTTCTTTTCCGGGATTTCTCCCTTCACCAGGATATCGTAGAACCAGCGGAACATATCTGCTTCGCCGGTACTGAAGCCGTTCTGCTGCGCGGGGTGGCCACTGATCGCCGGCTGGAAGCCGTGGTTCCACGGACCGATCTTCAGGACCGAGTGTCCTTTCGTTTCTTCATTCAGCGCACAGTAGCCGTTCAGCGCGGAGCCAAGATGATGATCGTACCAGCCCTCCACCAGGAAGACCGGGATCTTCACCTTTTCCGGGATCTCCCGCAGCTGTTTCCAGAGGCCCTGGCTCCAGTAGGGGTCGGTCCGGGAGGTGTGCGAGATCCAGTCGCGGTACCAGGAGAGTTCGCCGCCCCAAAGCGCGGTATCGACTTCGATCTGCGGCCGGAACGCGGCGCTTTCAAGATAGTCCGCGGTCACCGGATGTCCGGCGTTGTCCATTGCCCAGGCGGTCAGGATGTCCTGGCGGAACAGACCGTCTTTGTAAGCAGAGGTGTGGCGGTCGGTCCCGTAAACGGTCAGGTACAATGCCTTCACTTTCTCCGGCATCGCATCGGCCATGATCCAGCCGGTGAAGGAAAGATAACTGGCGCCGTGGTAGCCCATGACGCGGACGTACGGCTGTGCGTTCAGGTAATTCATCAGGTGCAGGCCGTCGGCACGGTCGTTCACGTTTGGCTCCCATACGCCCTCCGAGCCGCCGGTGCCGCGGCACATCTGCAGCACGTAGCCAAAGCCGCGCTCCGCATAGGCCATCGCCGCCTTCCGTATCCCTTCTTCCTGCCCCGGATAGCAGCTGCGCTGGACGATCACGGGAACGGGGCCAGGCGTATTCGGGAAGACAAAAAGGGTCCGCAGGCGGACGCCGTCGTGCGAGGGGAACATCTCCTCGCGGAAAGTGATCTCATCCGGTCCGAAGAGGATCGGGCCGGGCAGTTCAAAATCAGCCATGGGTATCTCCGGTCATGAAAAAACTGCCTCCCGGAAGCTCGGAAGGCAGCTGTATGGTTTTAGAATCCCGATGCTTCGTCGATCGCGGCAAGCTCGTCCGCCGTGAAGCTGGTATTCTCGATCGCTTTGATGTTGTCCAGGATCTGGGCGGGCCGGGAAGCGCCGACCAGAACGGAGGTCGCCACGCCGTCGCGCAGGATCCAGGCAAGCGCCATTTCGGCGAGGGTCTGGCCGCGGGAAGCGGCGATCTCATTCAGCTTCCGGATCTTCGCGACCTGCTCCTCGGTGATGTTGCCTTCTTTCAGGAAGCGGCCGTCGGTGCGCACGCGGGAGTCTGCCGGGATACCGTTTAAGTAGCGGTCGGTGAGCATACCCTGGGCCAGCGGGGAGAAGATGATCAGCCCCTTGCCAAGCTTCGCCGCCGTGTCCTTGAGCCCGTTCTTTTCGATCGTGCGGTCAAAGATATTGTAGCGGTTCTGGTTGATCACAAAGGGCACGTGCAGTTCGTTAAGGATCGCCGTAGCCTTTTCGAGCGTCGGTCCGTCATAGTTGGAAAGACCGGCGTAGAGCGCCTTTCCGGAACGGACGGCCTGCTCCAGAGCACCCATCGTCTCCTCCAGCGGCGTGTCCGGATCCATGCGGTGATGGTAGAAAATGTCCACATATTCCAGGCCCAGACGCTTCAGCGACTGGTCGAGGCTCGCAATGAGATATTTGCGGCTTCCGTGGTCGCCGTACGGGCCCGGCCACATGTCATAGCCGGCCTTGGTGGAGATGATCATCTCGTCGCGGTAGGGCAGGAAGTGTTCTTTCAGGATCTGGCCGAAGTTCCGTTCCGCCGAACCGTACTTGGGGCCGTAGTTGTTCGCAAGGTCAAAGTGGGTGATGCCGTTGTCAAATGCCGTGAAGCACATCTGCTCCATATTGGCGTAGACGCCGGTGTCGCCGAAGTTGTGCCAGAGGCCGAGCGAGACGGCGGGCAGCAGGAGGCCGCTCTTTCCGAGACGGTTGTATTTCATCTTGTCATAGCGGGTATCTTTTGCAATATACATAAAGCACTCCTTTCAGATGTTGGCTTTGCTTTGACTATAGTACAAAACGGGGGCGGGAACAAGCGGAAAATCGGCTGCAAAGGAAGCGCAGGATCAGCCGCAGATGAACCGCTGCACTGTCCGGATCACTTCCGGGAACACCTGCTCCGGGTCGAGCGGCGCTGCCGTTTCTTCTTCCGGACAGCCGTTCATCACAAAGTCCCAGTCATGGCGGAACCACTCCTCAAGAGAGAGGTCCGGCGCCCCGGAGCCTTTGCCGGCATTTCCAGACCCAACTGCACCAGTCGGTGCCTCTCCCTTCAGCGCTTCCCTTAAGCGCGCAAACCACAGTTCCCAGCGTTCTTTGTAAAAGCATTTCGTGAGACCGCCGTACTGCCGGTAGGCATAATCATGCAGACTTTTGTAGGTCTCCCGGCAGCCCCAGGTCGTGATCTGGGCACGGGCGCCGAGCCCGAAGAGGTCGCGGGTGAGGTCATCGTAGCGTGCGCCGATCTCCATCGCCTTTCCGCTCCAGTCACTAAGCAGCGATTCCGGGCGGACCCGCATGACGAGGTCGCAGGCGTCGAGCAGCAGGAGAAAACGTGCCGCAGCCGCTTCAAACGCGGCAGGCTCTCTTTCTTCATATGCATGCAACGCTGCCAGTGCCGCATCGGTCCCCAGGAGGTTCAGGGTCTGCCGCAGCAGGTCCTGAAGGTCATAGCGGAATCCGGCCGAGCCCTTCAGATCCTCATAAGCCTGCATCATTTCCTTCACTGCTTCGTAGAAACGCGTCGGGTCATAGTAAGGCAGTTTGAGAATGTCGGAATTCAGCTCGTTGTAGACCTGTCCCGGATGCATGCCAAGCTGCGGCCGGTAGCAGAAGATCTGCGTATAGCCGCCGTGATGCGGATATCCCGGGTCGCGGTAGGCCGTT
>CADBQM010000296.1 GCA_902796795.1 uncultured Eubacteriales bacterium | reverse complement strand
TTTTCCTCCGCGACCGACTGGATCCGGGACAGCCTGCGCCAGCTCGCGATCGGGATGATGATCATGGAGAGCGTGCTCTTTGTCCTGCTGGTCCTTTTCGCACTTTATTTTTCCCACGTGATCGTCCTGCCCATCCGCCACGTTGCTTTCCAGCTGGAAAGCGTGGGAGAAGGCGACTCCTCCGTGGACGTTTCCTCTTTTGATTCCTATTCCGAAGTCAACGAGATCCTGGATTCCACTTCCCACATCATCCGCCGCTACCGGGCGCTGGAGAAGAACCAGGAGGAATTCGTTTCCAATGTTTCCCATGAGCTGAAGACCCCGATGGCGTCGATCCGTGTGCTTGCGGATTCACTGATCGGGCAGGAGAATATCGACGAGGCGATCTACCAGGATTTCCTTTCGGATATTTCCGTGGAGATCGACCGCGAGTCCCGCATCATCGAAGATCTGCTCTCGATGACCCGGCTGGAGAATGCGGCGCAGGCCGTGCATGTGCAGCCCGTGGATATCAACGAGATGCTGCTGGATCTTTTAAAGAGCATCCGGCCGATCGCGAACGAACGCCGGATCGAAGTGATCTTTGAAAGCTTCCGGCGCGTGACCGCGGACGTGGATGAATCGAAACTGCGCCAGGCTTTTTCGAACCTCGTGGAAAATGCGGTGAAGTACAATACGGACGGCGGCGTCGTCAAGGTCTCGCTCGACGCGGACCATGAGTATTTCTACGTGAAGGTGGCAGATTCCGGGATCGGGATCCCGGAGGATGCGATCGAGCATATCTTCGACCGTTTCTACCGGGTCGACAAGGCGCGTTCCCGGGATACCGGCGGTACGGGCCTCGGCCTCTCCATCACGAAGAGCGTGGTCCTGCTGCACTACGGGATCATCCGTGTGGAGTCGCTGCCCGGAGAAGGCACGACGTTTACGGTCCGGATCCCGCTGAAGCACGTGAGAAGGGAGGGCGTATGATGAAACGCCTCTTCAGGCAGTCATCTGCGGTGCTTGTCATCGTGCTGCTTCTTCTTTCCCTTGCTTCCTGCGGAAGGAAGGAGCCCGGGCAGGGCAGCGGTTTCTTCCTGTATTACCGGGAACAGTCTGAGCGGACGCTGTATCCGGTGGAAGCGGCGATCGACAACACGCTGTCCATCGAGACCCAGGTTTCCTCCGTCTGGTCGCAGCTGACGGAAGTCGCGGGCGGCTTAAGCTATATCAGCGTCGTCCCGGAGAATGTGAAACTGCTGTCCTTTGACCTCGTGGAGAAGGAACTGGTACTGAACTTTTCCGCGGCGTACGCGGAGATGTCGCCTGCCGCGGAGGTCCTGTTCCGCGCGGCTGTCGTACAGACCTTTTCCCAGCTGTCCGACGTGAGCGGCGTCCAGTTCATGGTGGAAGGCAGCCCGCTGCTGCTTTCGGACGGCAGTCTTGCCGGCAGTATGCACGCGCAGGATTTCGTCGACGTGATCGGTTCCGGGCTGAATGCCTATACGCGGGCTTCGGTGACGCTTTATTTCGCGGACGAGACCGGGGAGATGCTGGTCCCCGTGACGAAAGAAGGCGTCTACCGTAACAGTTATACGATCGAGCAGTACGTCGTCCGCAGCCTGCTTGCGGGTCCGGAGGATCCGTCTTACGGACTTGCGACGCTGCCGGCGGACCTGAAGCTCCTGTCCGTCCGGACGCAGAACGGCGTCTGTTACGTCAGTTTCAGTGAGGAACTGGTCAATGAGACCCTTCCGGTCCCGCCGGCGGTCGCGGTCTATTCCGTCGTGAATTCGCTGACGGAACTGAAGGATATCCGTTCGGTGCAGCTTTCGGTGAACGGCGTGTCCGACATCGTGCTGATGAATGAGATCCCGCTCGACCAGCCGCTGCAGCGCGATCTGAATTACGTGATCAAAACAGAAAAGGAGTAGAAGCTTGAGAAGACCGGGCACATGGCTGCTCGTGATTCTGGCACTGGGGATCCTGCTTCTTTCCCGTTCCGAAAGGACGGAGGAATCGATATTCCGGAGGACGGCGCTCAGGCGCAGCCTGAAGGAGAGTGAAAATGAGATCTGCACGCTCGAAGGGCGTGTCGTTCAGAAAAGCCTGACGGAAAACGGCGTCCGGCTGACCCTGTACGCGGGTCGGGACGCCGGTCTTGTCAGGCTTTATTTTGATGATCCCGACACAGCACCCGGAATCGGCTGCAGGATCCGGGTCCGCGGGATCCCGGCGCTCTTCAAAAAAGCGGACGATCCCGGCGCCTTTTCGATGCGGGCCTATGCCGACGCCGTCGGCCTTTCCTGCAGCCTGCGGCCGGAGCGGACCGAGGTCCTTGACGCTTCCGTTTTCCCGCTTTCCGAGGCGGTGTTCCGCTTCCGGAGACGGCTGTCCGGGACTGTCCTGGCGCTTTCCCCGGAGGGAGAAGCTGCCGCGCTCCAGGCACTGCTGCCGGGCGGCCTTCCGGCAGAAGAGGAGTTCCTGGAGCGGGAGAGCAGCTTTACAAGGGGCATACCCGGCCTTTCCTATCTTTTCCGCTTTTCCGGCGCCCACATCTCCTTTACAGGCTTCATCGTGCTGCGGCTCTCCATAAAGAAACTGAAGAACCGCCGACTTTCCTGCCTGCTTTCTTTCCTTTCCGCCCTGGCGGCGGCTGCGCTTTCCGGCTTTTCTCTTTCCGCCATGCGTGCGCTCCTTCTGCTGGTGCTGCGTCTTTCCTGCACCCTGCTGAACCGCCGGTTCGATCTCCTTCACGCCGGGTCGCTCGTACTGATCCTCTTCCTCCTCGTTCGTCCCGCGCTTTTATTTACCCCGGCCGTCGCTTCGTACCTTCCGGTCCTTTGTGCTTTCGGCCTTCTGTACCCGGAACTCAGCCGCCTGCTGCCGGAACGGCGGAAGCGTTTCTCTATCTTCCTTTCACCGGCCGCGTCTGCCCCGTTCCTGCTGCCGGCGACCCTGCTTCGGGAGTATGCGGTCAGCCCCTTTTCGTGGTTCTTCGGCCTGGTCCTGTACCCGCTGTCCAGGGGGTCGTACGTCCTCACGTTGATCGGCGCTGTCATGGGGATGCGGCTGCCGCGGGCCGGGGCGTTTCTCCTGTTCCTTTCCTCCCGTCTCCTCAGCTTATCCGAAAAGATCGGGACAGGCCTCCTGAAGCTGCCTTTTTCGGTGCTTGCGAACGGATATCCCGGAACTTTAAAGACCGTCGTTTATTATGGCCTGCTGCTGGGCATGGTCCTGCTCATGATGCAGCACAATCTGCGGATCGAAGCGGGCAGGAGCGGCGGCCTGTTTCACTGCGGCGGGAAGACGCCTGTTCGCCCGCTCGTCAGGCTGCTGCAGCGCGGACGATTGTTTCCCGTCATTCTTTGTCTGCTCTTTCTTGCCGGCCTCCTTTTCCTGCGTGCGCCGAAGGTCGGAAAGGATGAGACAGAGATCGTTTTCTTAAGCGTCGGGCAGGGGGACGGGATCCTGATCCGGCAGCGGGAGAGGACGTTTATGATCGATGGCGGAAGCTCGGACGATCCGGACCTTGCGGAGAACATACTGCGGCCGGCGCTGCTTTACTACGGCATCCGCAGGCTCGACCTCATCTTCCTGACCCACGGGGACAGCGATCATATCTCGGGGACCCTGCCGCTGATCGCTTCCGGTTTCCCGGCGGGAGAAGTGCTGCTGCCGGACACCGCTTTCGCGGCGGAAGAGTTCGGTGCGGTACTTGAGACAGTAAAAGAAAAAAAGATCGCGGCGGTCTTTCTGCATCGAGGCGCCGAACTGGATGCCGGGAACTTCAGGATCCGCTGTCTCCATCCGGCAGAAAAGGAAGAAGTGCGCGGGAACGCGTCATCGCTCGTCCTGCTTTTCGAGAGCGGCGGTTTCCGGGCGCTTTTTACCGGCGATATCGGGGAAGAACAGGAGCAGAAGCTGGACGGTCTTGGTCCGGTCTCAGTTCTCAAGACCGCGCATCACGGCTCCCGTTTTTCCACTTCGGAAGCCTTTCTGTCCGCCGTCCGCCCGGCGCTTGCCGTCATCAGCGCGGGAAAAGATAATCCCTACGGCCATCCGTCGGAAGAGACGCTCTTAAGGCTCTATGAATCCGGCGCCAGGACCCTATGCACGAAGGACTGCGGGGCAGTCACGGTGCGGGTCCTGAAGGACGGTTCCTTCCGCGTGAAATGCTTTGACAATTCATCTGATTAATGATACATTTTTAGTAGAAATCCCGGCGCCAAAAGAAAGATCCGGCGCCTTGAAAGGGGGAAGGATGGAAGCAAGGAAAACGCCTCTTTATGAGACGCATCTGAAGGCCGGCGGAAAGATGGTTGAATTCGCCGGTTATATTTTGCCGGTACAGTATCCGACCGGCGTTGTGAAGGAACATCTCGCGGTGCGCAATGCCTGCGGGCTTTTTGATGTTTCCCACATGGGCGAGCTCCGGCTCAAGGGACCGGATGCCGTCCGGAATCTCAATCACCTGCTGACCAACGATTATACGGAGATGGCAGACGGACAGTGCCGCTACAGCCCGATGTGCTATCCGGACGGCGGCACGGTGGACGACCTGATCGTTTACAAAAAGGGAAAGGACGATTACCTGATCGTCGTCAATGCGGCCAACCGCAAGAAGGACGTGGACCATATCCGTGAAAACCTGGTCGGGGACGTCCTCATGGAAGACGTATCGGATTCCTATGCGCAGCTGGCGCTGCAGGGACCGAAAGCAGAGGCCATCCTTTCTAAGCTCGTTCCTGCCGGGTCGCTTCCGGAGAAGAGCTATACCGCGGTCTTTGACCTTCCGGTCGGCGGGCTCTTATGCATCGTATCCCGTACCGGCTATACCGGCAGCGACGGTTTTGAACTCTATACGGCGGCGGAGAACGCGGAAAAACTCTTTGGCCTGCTCATGGAAGCCGGCAAGGAAGAGGGGCTGATCCCCTGCGGCCTCGGCGCGCGGGACACCCTGCGTCTGGAAGCTTCCATGCCGCTCTACGGGCATGAGCTTTCCGCGGAGATCTCGCCGCTCGAAGCCGGCCTGTCCTTCTTCGTCCATCTGGACAAGGACGAGTTCATCGGGAAAGAAGCACTGGAAAAAGCCGGCCGGACAGCGCGAGTACGTGTCGGTCTCAAGGTGACCGGACGCGGGATCGTGCGCGAGCATCAGGACGTCTTCATCGACGGCAGGAAGGTCGGCGTCACGACTTCCGGCACGTCCTGCCCGTATGTGGGCTATCCCGCGGCGATGGCGCTCATCGAGCGGGCTTCAAGAAAGATCGGAACAAAGGTCGAGGTGGACGTACGCGGCCGCCTCGTGGAAGCGGAGATCGTAAAGATGCCGTTTTACAAAAAGGAGGAACAATAACGATGGCGGAGATGAAATTTACGAAGACCCATGAATGGGTGTGTTTTGACGGCGATATTGCGTACGTCGGCATTACGGACTATGCGCAGCAGGAGATGGGCGACCTGGTCTACGTCAACCTGCCGGAGGTCGACGCGGAAGTCACCGCGGGCGAACCCTTCTGCGAAGTGGAATCGGTCAAGGCGGTCGCGGAAGTGAACGCCCCGATATCCGGAACGGTCGCGGAGGTCAACGAAGAGCTTCTGGACGCGCCGGAAAAGATCAACGAGGCGCCCTATGAGAGCTGGATCGCGAAGATCGCGAACGCAGGCGATACCGACAGCCTGCTGACGGAAGACGAATATACAGCTCTTCTGGAGGAGATCCACTAAGGGGAGACTGCAGATGAACGAACTCTTTTGTGACGCTGCAGTCATCGGCGCTTCCTATATGCCGGACCGGGAGTGGGAAGAGGAATAAACACGGCCGGACCGGCCGGATAAAACACGAAGAGACAAATAAGGAGGAAACGAATGGGCACTTATGTACCCGGCACAAAGGAGGAGCAGCTTAAGATGCTGAAGGCCTGCGGCTATCAGGACTTCGACGAGCTGTATGCCGCTGCGATCCCGGACAGCCTGCTCTTTCGCGGGACACTGGATCTTCCGGAAGCGAAGAGCGAGATGGAAGTCCGGCGGGAGATGGAAGCGCTTGCATCGAAGAACCATGTCTATGCACATGTCTTCCGCGGCGCCGGCGCCTATCATCACTATATTCCCGCCATCGTCACGGAAGTGACCGGCAGGGAGGAATTCCGCACCGCCTATACGCCTTACCAGGCAGAGATCAGCCAGGGCGTGCTGCAGTCGATCTTTGAATACCAGAGCGACATCTGCGCGCTCACCGGGATGGACGCGTCGAACGCGAGCGTCTATGACGGTGCGACGGCTTCGGCTGAAGGCCTGATGATGACCCGTCAGGGGAAGAAGACCGCGCTGCTCGTTTCTGCCGCTGTGAACCCGCGGGTCCTCTCGGTGATCCGGACCTATGCCTTCGGCAGAGGCGCGGAGCTTACCGTGATTCCGGAAAAAGACGGCGTGACCGATACGGAAGCGCTGAAGTCGCTTTTGACGGAGGAGACGGCGGGCGTGCTCATCGCTTCCCCCAACTATTACGGCAATATCGAGGACGTCGATACGATCGCTGCCCTCGTGCATGAAAAGAAGGCGCTGCTTGTGATGAACTGCAACCCGGTCTCGCTGGCAGTGCTGAAGACCCCGAAGGAATACGGCGCGGATATCGCTGTCGGCGAAGGACAGCCGCTCGGACTGCCGCTTTCCTTCGGCGGACCCTATCTCGGTTTTATGGCCTGTACGGAAAAACTGATGCGCAGGCTCCCGGGCCGTATCGTCGGCGAGACCGTCGATACCGAAGGGAAGCGGGGCTTCGTCCTGACGCTCCAGGCGCGGGAACAGCACATCCGCAGGGAGAAGGCTTCCTCCAACATCTGCTCGAACGAGGCGCTTGCCGCGATGACGGCGGCGGTCTATCTTGCGGCGATGGGACCGAAAGGCCTGAAGAACGCGGCACTTATTTCCGCGAAGAATGCGCATGAACTCAAGGAAAAGCTGGCGGCTGCCGGCCTTCCGGCGGCATATGAAAAGCCCTTCTTCCATGAATTCGTGACGAAGCAGGAAAGTAAGGAAGATGCGGAAAAGGTTCTGAAGAAACTCGATGAGAATGACTTCCTCGGCGGGCTTCCGCTCGGGGACGGACGCATCCTCTGGTGCGCGACGGAAATGAACAGCGCGGAAGAGATCGACAGACTCGTTTCGATCGTAAAGGAGGCCTTATCATGAAGCTGATCTTTGAACGCAGCCGTCCGGGCAGAGGAACGGCCTATCTTCCGGAAGTAAAAATCGATGCAGCGTCCTACGGCCTTCCAGTAAGAGAAGAGCGCCTTCTGCTGCCGGAGGTGCCGGAGAGCGAACTCACCCGTCATTATACGGCGCTCGGCGCCGAGACCCGCGGCGTGAACGGCGGTTTCTATCCGCTGGGCTCGTGTACGATGAAATACAACCCCGCCGTCAATGAAGCAGCAGCTTCACTGAAGGGCTTTCAGGACGTCCATCCCCTGCAGGATCCCGCGTCCGTCCAGGGCAGCCTCGAACTGTACCGCCGGATGGAGCA
>CADBQM010000295.1 GCA_902796795.1 uncultured Eubacteriales bacterium | reverse complement strand
GCGAATCGCTCGGCCCGGTCCACTTCGATACGCAGGACTGGAACGGCGATCCCTTCGAGGACGACGGCGAGATCTTTACGATCCGGGACATGGACAGCGCCTATGCACTGGCCGTCCGCTATGCGGATGCGGAAGGGCTGTATTCCTTCATTAATTATATGGAAGAGCCGGAAACGCTTGCAGACTTCAGCCGTGCGATCGATATCCCCGGGCGGCTCACTTCGACCGGCCGCGCGATGTACAATTACCTGGACAGGAACGGGAAGTATCATCCAATCACTTTCGAAGGGCTCACGACAGCATTCGTTCAGAAGGAGATCCTGGAAGCCTGCCAGGACGCGCCCTATGTGCCGGGCTTTGATCCCGGGTTTTCTCAGATGGCGGTCGGCGTCAGCATTCCGGAGATCGGGAGCAACGGTGTGTGCTTCAGGATCACGGAGGACGGCCATCTGTGGACGAACCTGCTCCGCGCCTGTTTTGGCTTTAACATCGGCGAAGAGCGCGCAAAAGGACTGATCGAAAAGATCAACGAAAACTATACCGGCGTTGAGCTCATCTACGACGAGCCCGCGCCTGGTACGGCGGCCGAAAATGAGGAAGGCGCTGCGGGAGACGGTGCCCAGGATGACGGGATCGTCATCGAATACACCTCCGGGGCTGCAGCACCGGATGCTGCAGGGGAAGAGATCTTGTCGGAATAAGAAAAACCGGCGGCAGCAAAGAAAACGGGGCGGACACTGCAGTCCGCCCCCGTTTGCTTTTGGAATACTACCAGTCCAGACCGCCGCTGACGAAGACTGGCCGGCCGATCACGCGGTCGGTCTTTGACGTGGCCAGGAAGAGTGCAACTTCCGCGACTTCCTCCGGCCGGGCCATCGTTCCGAAGGCGTTCGGGAAGCTTTCGTCCTTTCCGGGCGCCCAGCCCATCATATCGGTCAGGACGGGACCCGGCGCGATGGAGGAGACGGAGATCCCGTAGCGGTAGACCTGTTTCGCGAGGCCCATACTGAGACCCACGACGCCCCATTTGGAGATCGAGTAGGGCAGCGGCGCCGGCTGGTATCCGGTCTCAGAGGCGATGTTGATGATCCTCCCGTGCAGCCCGTTTTCCCGCAGGTGGTTGATCTCCGCCTGACAGCAGAAATAGCAGCCCTTCAGGTTGGTGTCAAGCACCGGATCCCAGTCTTCTTCCGTGACGTGAAGAAACTCCGCATGGTCGATCAAGCCGGCGTTGTTGACAAATATCTCAGGGCTGCCGAAGAACCCGGCGGCTTCTTTGATCTTCCGATCTGCATCCTTTACCTGGCTGACGTCCCAGACCAGAACCTCGGCGCTGCCGCCGAAAGCGCCGATGCTGTCCCGGAGTTCATTGAGAGTTTTTTCATTCCGACCCGCCAGGACGAGCTTTGCGCCTTCCTCAGCGAACATAAGCGCGATGGCCTTTCCAATCCCGCGGCCGGCGCCGGTGATGAGCACGGTCTTTCCTTCCAGCTTCACTTGTTTTCTCCCTTCGTCTGCTAGTATGCTGTCATGCGGTGCAGCGCCCGGTATTCACTGGGCGAACTGCCGGTCTCCTTACGGAACGCGTGTGAAAAATGATAGACCCCGGAATATCCCAGGGATTCTGCGATCGAAGTGACGGAATCATTGCTGTAGCTTAAGCGTTCCTTGGCCTGTTCGATGCGGATCGTCTGAAGATAGCGCATTGGGGAGATACCTAAGGCGGCGTTGAAATTGCGCCTGAGCTGTGCCTCGCTTAAGTGCAGGGCAGCGGCAAGCCTTGCGGCGGTCAGTGTTTCTTCCCCGATGTGTTCATGCATGTAGCGGAGCGCTTCCTCCATCCGCCGTTTGGAGGCAGGCGGGAGGGCGGCTTCCGCTACCGCGTTGATCCAGCCGGCATAGATGCGGTAGAGCAGGGACAGGCTCTCCTGTTCACAGGCAGGATGCTTCATCTGCCGGACGCTTAACAGGTCGCGGAACTGTGTTTCCCGGTTCCTCAGTGCGCCTGTCGGCAGCAGTTCCGACAGAAAGCAGCAGTCCTCCGGCGTCTCAAAGCGGAAATTGATGATCAACAGCCGGAATTCCCTGCGGAAGACCCGGCACGCATAGGCCATCCGGCGGCCAAGATAGAAGAGTCCGCCAGGATGGACGTCCATATCGAGTGCGGGATCCTCAAAAGTATAATGCGCCTCTCCCGCGAGCACATAAAGAAGGCCGTCGTCCGGACGGCCTTCTTCGCCATAGCCATAAACACCCTGGGAGAGCGTTGTTTCGATAACACTTTCGACCCCAAGGATGCGCGGTTTCGCTTCGCTGACAGATAGTTTTTTCATGAGCGTTTTACCGGGACGTTGGTCCCTTTCGATACTGCCCGGATCCAGCTGTCGACGGCCGCCGCGTCCGGTGCGGAGAAGGGCGCCGCGTCCTTGCGTCCCAGATCCTTTGCCTTGATCACCCCGAGGTCGTGATAGGGCTCGATGTGGATCTCCTTTACGTGATGCAGCGTATTTGCGAGTGCGGCGACCGCCCGGAAATGATCCTCCCGGTCGTTGCAGCCGGGGATCACGGGGCAGCGCAGGATGATCTCCTTATTCTCCCGGTCCAGAAGGCAGAGGTTCCGGAGGATCTCCTCGCGGCCTGAGCCGGTGTATGTACGGTGCCGGGCTTCGTCGGTCTCCTTGATATCAAAAAGGAAGAGATCGGTATAAGGCATCAGCTTACGCAGCGCAGCTTCCGGGCCGAAACCGGAGGTCTCGACCGCGGTATGGAGGCCTTCCGCCTTCGCTGCCTTAAGCAGTGCCGCGGCGAAGTCCGCCTGGTACAGGGGCTCGCCGCCGGAAAGCGTCATGCCGCCGGTCTCTTTATAGAACGGCCGGTCCTTCAGGACTTCCCGCAGCACCGCATCGGCCGGCATCTGCTGTCCGGAGACTTCCAGCGCGCCGGCCGGACAGGCTTCCGCGCATTTCGCGCAGTGCACGCAGTTCTCACGTTCAAACAGATGGCCCGCATCGGTCACGATGTGGCAGCCCTGCGGGCAGACCGCGGCACAGGCGCCGCAGCCGATACAGTTTTTTTCGTGATAAAAGAGGTCCGGTTCCGCGGAAAGAGACTCCGGGTTGTGACACCAGATACAATGGAGCGGACAGCCTTTTAAAAAGACCGTCGTGCGGATGCCCGGCCCGTCGTGGATCGAAAAGCGCTGGATATCAAAAACGGTGTTCATTCCGGTCGATGATCTCCTGCTGCATCTCTTTGGAAAGCTTGCAGAAATAAGCGGAGAAGCCGCCGACGCGCACCAGCAGGTCCGCGTACTGTTCGGGATCCTTCTGCGCGGCGAGGAGTGTTTCGCGGTCGACGCAGTTGATCTGCATCTGGTAGCCGCCGCGTTCCATGAAGACCCGGATGAAATCCAGCATGCGGTCTTCGTTTTCACCGCTGAGCTGGCCCTTTGAGAATTTGATGTTGACCGCGATGCCGCCGAGGAAGCCGAAGTGGTCCCAGGCAGTGTTGGAAAGCAGCGCGGCCGTCGGGCCCTTGGTCTCGCGGCCCTGTACGGGGCTGGAGCCGGAAGAGAGCGGATAGCCCGCCACACGCCCGTCCGGCGTTGCGCCGGTCACCTTGCCGTATTCCGCGTGCATGACAAAGGAGAAGATGCCGGGCATCAGGTCCTTTTCCCCGCGATAGTTTTCCATGTCCTGCGTGCAGCGGACCAGCATCCTGCCGACTTCGACGGCTATGTTGTCCGTCGATTCCTCGTTGGTCCCGAAATGCGGGATCCGGTGGATGATCCGCTGGCGGAGCGCTTCGTTCCCTTCATAGTTCTCGTCCAGGATCTGCAGGAAGTCCTGCATACTGTATTCCCCGGAGAAGACCAGCTCCCGGAGCACGCGCAGCGAGTCGATCAGCGTCCCGAAGCCGATGAAGTTGGGCTGGGTAAAGTTGTAGCGTGCGCCGCCTTCGTCGATGCTTTTTCCCGTTTCCAGGCAGTCGTGCACCAGGCAGCAGGCGCGCATCGTATCACAGCCGATCCGGGAGCGTTCCATCATCCGGCGGTTGATCATCAGATTCTTCTCAAAGATCACGTCCCGGAGATGCCGCTCAAAACGGTCGGTGAACTGTTCCTCGTTTTCTCCCGCCGGACTCGTCCGCATCACGTCCAGCAGATATTCGACCAGGTTGTGATAAGGCGCGACGGTATAGCAGCCGGAGCGGCCGACCGGCGTCAGTTCCGAACAGCCGGTATTGCAGTAGTCCCGCGCGTCCTCGGCCGCGACGCCGTAATGCATGAAGGAATCAACGACGAGATCGTCGTTGAACATCGCGGGCTGGGTGAGCCCCAGGGCATTGCAGCGGATCGCGCGGCGCAGGATGTCGTCCGAGCTGTTTTTGTTGACCGCGAGTGTGACCTTGGCGTTGCCGGAGCGGGCAAAGGGTATCGCGTCCAGACAGATCCGGGTGACTTCATTTTCCACCTGGTTCCCTGCGCGGTCCCGGCCGCCGACCATGGAGTCGAAAGCGACGCCGGGCTCAATATAGGCTTCTGGCAAGAGCATGAAGCAGGCATACAGCTCGACCGCCCGGTCGTAAGTGATCCTGCCGGCCTTCAGATCTGCCTCATAGAGCGGATAGAGGTAACGGTCGACCCTTCCGCCGAAGTAGAGTTCCCAGAGACAGAAAGTGTAAAAATGGACGCTCTGGAGGCCCTGGTGGAAGGTCCTGGCGGGCTCCATCGGCACGACCTTCAGGTTTTCCGCGATCAGCTGCAGCTCCTCTTTGCGCTTCGGATCCGTTTCCTTTTCCGCAAGTTCCGAAGCATAGACGCAGTAACGTTCGGCCAGGCCGGCGAGGGCGGTCAGCTCCGCGATGCAGCCTTCATAGAATTCATCTTTTGAAAGATTTTCCGGCTTGGAGAGGTCCAGCAGCGCCTTTCGTTCCCGGACTTCCTTCAGGAGACCGTTTACACCGACGTTGACCAGCTTTTCAAAATCCAGCGACATATGGCCGCGGGTCTCGGTCGTCGTGGACGGCGCGGCGCGCATCATCTTTTCGTATTCGTCGTATTCCTGCTGTTCTTCCGGCGTCAGCTTCCCGTGATCCGGAAGCCCGACGATCAGTTCACCGTCGTTGATGACCGGCTGCATTTCGGCGAGCACGTCTGCCTCCGCGTAAGCACGGCGGAGCCGGACAGTATATGCACCGTGCGGGTTGTTCACGTAGGAACGCATAAAGGAAAGCTTTGCGCGCCGCACCTTGGAATTGTTGGGACTGCCCAGACGGTATTTGAAGACGTCCGTCTGATGGTATTGTTTTCTGAGCAGGTCCGTACGCTCAGTGATGCGTTTTTCGATCTCCGGAGTAAACATGATCTATTCCGCCCGCAGCGGTTCCTTTCATAGAATCCGGCATTTTGCCTTACATTCAGTTTATGCTGAGGTATTCTCTTATAAAATGCTTATAGCATTCATTTTTGCGAATTTCAATCATCCCCGACAAAAAAACAGCCTCGCGCTGAACGCAGAAGCTGTTTCTTTCGGAGCGTATGTAAACCGCGGGCCTTTTACAGGGAAACACCGGCCTTTTCCGCCTGCGCCGCCACGTAATCATAAGCCCGCGCATATTCATCAAAGGTCTGCATGTGCTCTAAAAGTACCGGCGCGTCCGCGGGCAGGTAGCGGTCCATGATCTTCAGGATCTTCACAAAATCCAGGTCCCCTTCGCCCGGGCTGCACTCGGTCAGCGTGGTAGTCAGTTTGTTCAGGGGCATGTGGGAGTCCTTCAGGTGCGAGCTCTTCAGGTACGGCGTCAGGAGCCGGTAACAAACTTCGACAAAACCTTCCGCGTCCAGGAAACGCCGCGGGCAGTTGATCATGTTCACGAAGTCCATGTGTGCGGCAAACTGCGGCCGGTCTACGTCCTTGATGAGCTGCAGGTAGGCTTCCGGGCTGTCGGGCACCATCCAGGGCATGGGCTCGATACAGTAGAAAGCCCGCTTCGGCTGTACGCTGTCGATGATGTCCCTGGTGATCTCAATGATCTTTCTGTAAGTCTCATCCGTAAAATTGCTCTTATCGGCGGCATCCCAGGCGACACTGCTCGCAGTGCCGACGATATTGACACAGCAGGGGATGCCCCATTTGTCCGCCAGGGCAAGCTGCCCTTTGGCATATGCGATGGCAGCGGCGGTTTTTTCTGGATCCGGATCCATCGGATTCTTCCAGACGCCGGCTTCCGCGATCACGACGCTTCGGCGCTTCGCGGCCTCCACATACGCGGCGATCTCTTCCCGCGGCGTATGGCAGTTAAATGGCGCGGCTACGGCCTTGAAATGTGACTTAACCAGTAATTCTTCCCATTCTTCCGGGCCTGCATATGGCCCTGAGATCGTTCCGCCAAGCAGCATGGTTAAACCTCCTTACCGGCGCATGCGGCACCGTTCTTTATTACTGTTTTCATTATATCGGCCGGCGGATTTTCATGTCAATGCGTCCCGGCTGTCTTTTATATGCTTTTACGCGCCGGTTTCCCTGAAAACGATTGTGTATCTGTCCGGAAAAATGTATACTGAAAGAACAAAAGAAAGGAGTACCGCCTGATGGAAGTGAAGCTGAATGAAGTATTACTGGCGCACGTACTGCCGTATGAGGACCCGAGCGCGGGCAGGCGGCATTTCGCGAGCGGCATCGGCAGCCGGGACCGCCTGATCCCGGTCGAAGAAGGCGTGATCCGCTGGGAACGCGATTTCTATTCTAATTACCCCGGGGCGTATCCGGTCTCGGAGCTGACCATGGACCTGGAGCTTGACTTTACGGAAAGCTATCTGATGATGCCGTCCGTGACCTACAACGGCAATCCCTTCGGCGGCGGGAAGGATCCGCTGGGTTTTGATTATAAAGGAGAACCGACTTCCTACGCCTCCGGGCGCGTCGCGGTGCCGGCCTCATCGTTTGCGCAGAACGAGGAAGTTTCCGTCGGCCTCTTTGCGGATCCGCGTGTATTGCCGGAAGGCTGCGGCGTGTCCGGCTCCATCGTGAAGAAAGAAGGCGAAAAAACGATCCTCCGCCTGCTCGTTCCGGAGCAGGAGATGCCGGTCATGTTCGCCCGGATGGGCACTTATATCCCGGGCTACCGCAATACGGTCCTGGTCTCCCATGACAAACCGCTCACGGCTGTGGCTTATATCGTTTATGGGAAGCGGGAAGCCGGCCTTCCCGGCTACAGCCGCCTTTTAGATTTCGCCTGGAAGACCTTCCGGCACGCGGTCCATCCCTGGTACGGGGAGAAGACCCTTTACGACCTCGCTCTGACATACGCGAAGGAATCCCTGCTGGAGGAAACGGAAGTCGGGACCTATTTCAATATCGGCCTGTCCTGGGACGGGAAACAGTTCAATAAACGTTCGCTCACGGACGCCTCCAGCTTCGAAGCGGGCTGGTGCGGGCAGAACATCGGCTACGCGAACGCCTTCCTCTACGATTATCTTCTGACGGGAAAAGAGGAGAGCCGGGACCTGGGCCTTCTGGTCCTGGATTCCTGGATGAAGACGACGCTGCCTTCCGGCCTCATGTACGTGCGTTTCCGCCCGGTCTATCTAAATGATCCGGAAGCCGCAAAGACGGCTGTGATCGACGCCTGCAACCTGGGCTCCGCGGTCGAGAACCTGCTGGAAGCCTATGAACTTGCGGAGCGCTGCGGCACCCCGCGGCCGGCATATAAAGAGGCGGCGCTTGCGATCTGTGAGGCCGTCCTGAAGACCCAGCTTGAAAACGGCGCCTATCCCTGTGCCTACGATCCGGAGGGGAAGGTGCTGCAGGCAGAGGGCAATACCGGCGACTTCATGATGGCGGGCATGCTCTTCGCTTATGCCGCGACGAAGGACGAGCGCTATCTTACGTCTGCTTCCCGCGCATTTGACTGCTATTTCGGTGCGCTCCGGGACAAGGGCTTTACGACGGCCGGCGCGCTGGATTCCTTCTGTGTGGACAAGGAGAGCGCGATGCCGATCCTTTCCTCCGCGCTG
>CADBQM010000294.1 GCA_902796795.1 uncultured Eubacteriales bacterium | reverse complement strand
CTGGATATCGTCCGGCAGTTCCTTTCCGGTTCCGCGGATTACGGCTGGTTCCTGATCTTCATGATCTTCGCTGCGATCCTGAACGTCGTTTTCTTCATGCTGCTTTCCGGCTACCGGATCGGGAAAAACAATGCCCGTCAGCAGCAGCGCTACGGCGCCTATACAAGCGGCCAGAACGCCCGGAACAATGCTTCCAGGATCCGGCCGGAGTCGCAGCGCACCACCCGCGGACCGCGTCATAAATGCGCCGTCTGCGGCCGGACGAACGAGACGAATCCGGAGCTGGAGTTCCGCTACTGCACGCGCTGCATCGGCAATTATGAATACTGCATGGAGCACCTGTACACCCATACCCACGTCGGCGGAGGGAACGGCTGAAGATGAAAGGCCGGGTACTGATCGTCGGTGCCGGCGCCGCGGGCCTTATGGCGGCCGTCGGCGCGGCGGAAGCGGGAGCGGAGGTGCTCCTTCTTGAAAAGAATGAAAAGCCCGGGAAGAAGATCTACATCACGGGCAAAGGCCGCTGCAACCTGACGAACGACGCGGACGACGATACTTTCTTTTCTTCCGTCATCTCAAATCCCCGCTTTCTTTACAGTGCCTATCATGCGTTTCCGAACACAGCCGTCAAGGAACTGCTTGCGGAGAACGGCTGCCCAGTGAAGACCGAACGCGGGAAGCGGGTCTTTCCGGTCTCGGACCATGCTTCGGACGTGACGAAGGCGCTCGTCCGCGCAGCGGAGGGGGACGGCGTAAAGATCCGGCTGAATACAAAGGTCCGCGGGGTCCTGAAAGAAGACGGCACGGCAAAAGGCGTCCTTCTTGCTGACGGCGGCAGCATTCCGGCAGACGCGGTCATCCTCGCGACCGGCGGGCTTTCCTATCCGTCGACCGGTTCTGACGGAGACGGGCACCGCTTCGCAAAAGAGCTGGGACACCGCATCGTATCCTGCATCCCATCCCTCGTCTCTTTCCGGACGGAGGAGACCGTTTTCAGGGAATCCGCAGGACTGACGCTGAAGAACGTCCGCCTGAAGATCGTGAAAAAAGGGGAAAAGAAGGCCCTGTTTAAAGAAGAGGGGGAGCTCCTGTTTACGCATACAGGCATCAGCGGGCCGCTGGTCCTTTCCGCCTCCTCCCTGCTGGGAAGAAGGCTGGAAAAAAAGGAGGTCCTGGAGGCGTCCGTGGACCTGAAGCCGGCGGTAACGGCAGAAGAGCTGGACGCGCGCCTCGTGCGCCTGATCGCGGAAAGCCCGAACAAGAGCCTGCGTACGATCCTCGGGGCGATGCTGCCGGCATCCCTTATCGTGCCGTTCCTTTCTTACTGCGGGCAGGATCCGGCGCTGCCGGGAAACGCACTGAAAAAAGAATCGCGGCAGCGGATCATCGCAGCTTTCAAGGAACTGAAGATGACGGTCACGTCTGCCGGGGATTTTAATGAAGCCGTCGTCACCAAGGGCGGCGTGAACGTGAAGGAGATCGACCCCGGGACGATGGAGAGCCGCCTCATACGTGGTCTGTTTTTCGCCGGCGAGCTGATCGACGTAGACGCGCTGACCGGCGGGTTCAATCTGCAGATCGCCTGGTCGACGGGATATCTCGCCGGCAGGAGCGCTGCATCATATGTAAAGGAGAAATATGGGATTTAAGATCGCGATCGACGGACCGGCCGGTGCCGGCAAGAGTACCGTCGCAAAAAGAACGGCAGCGGAAGAGGGCTTTATCTACGTGGATACCGGCGCGATGTACCGCGCGGTGGCACTGAACCTTCTGCGAAACGGCGCGGACCTCTGTGACGAAGAGGACTGCAGGCGCTTCCTGCCGGAAACGGAAGTCACCATCCGCCACGATGAAGAAGGAACGCAGCAGGTGATCCTGAACGGGGAAGACGTGAGCCGCGTGATCCGGACGCAGGAAGTCTCGGACGCCGCTTCCAGGACTTCGGCTTATCCCGCGGTCCGCGAAAAACTGCTAATGCTGCAGCGCTCGCTCGCGGAAGAAGCGGACGTCCTCATGGACGGCCGGGATATCGGTACCGTGATCCTGCCGGACGCGGAGCTGAAGATCTTCCTGACCGCTGACGCGCGCGTCCGTGCGAAACGGCGCTTCGACGAACTGACCGCGGCGGGGCAGGAATGCGTTTTTGACGATATCCTGAAGGAGATCATCGAGCGCGACGAGCGCGATATGAACCGCGAGATCTCGCCGCTTCGGCAGGCGGAGGACGCGGTCGTCGTAGATACCTCCTATATGGGGATCGATGAAGTCGTCGCCCGCATCCGGGAGCTGATCAGAGAGAGGCGCGAAAAATGAAGGTCTCCGTCGCGAAGACGGCCGGGTTCTGTTTCGGCGTCGAGCGGGCGATCCGGATCGCGGAAGCGGAGGCGGGAGAGGAAACGGTCTTCACGCTCGGACCGATCGTCCACAATGAGACGGTCGTCGCAGGCCTGAAGGAAAAGGGGATCTTACCTGTCTCCGAGGAGGAACTCCTGAAGAAGCGCGGCGGCAAGGTGATCCTGCGCGCGCACGGCGTAACGGAGGCCTGTGAGAACGCGCTTCAGCATGCCGGCTTTTCGGTCTATGACGCGACCTGCCCCTTCGTCAAGAAGATCCACGAGACGGTCAGAAGGCATTCGCGCGCCGGAGAACTGATCCTGATCGCCGGCGATCCCGCGCATCCGGAGGTCCGCGGCATCGTCGGACGTACGGAAGGGCCCTCTTTTGTGGTCGAAAACGCCGAAAAACTGGATGAAATACCCCTGAAAGCGGACGAAAAGGTCTGTCTGGTGGCCCAGACGACATTTAATTTTGAGAAATATAAAAAAATAGTTGAAAAATTAAAATCCATAGTTTACAATGCAACTATTGCGCATACCATATGCAGCGCGACGCGGGAGCGTCAGGAGGAGGCAGCGGCACTTTCCGCCGCATCCGATGTTATGCTCGTCATCGGAAGTCCGGATTCTTCCAATTCGCGGAAGCTATATGATATCTGCAGTGAAAATTGTAGTCACACATATTTTATACAGTCTATGGCGGATCTGAAAAAAGAATGGTTTCATGGCGTAAATCTTGTGGGGATTACAGCCGGGGCGTCTACCCCAAGCAAAATTATTATGGAGGTTCAAACGCATGTCAGAGAGTTTTGAACAAATGCTTAGCGAGTCTTTCGTGACAATTAGAAATGGGGAGGTCGTAAAGGGCACTGTAATCGCCGTTAAAGAGAACGAGATCGTTCTGAATATCGGTTACAAAGCAGATGGCATCATTCATAAGAATGATTTCACCAATGATCCGCAGGCAGTTCTTTCCGAGCTTGTCCACGAAGGCGATGAGCTGGAAGCAAAAGTCATCAAAGTAAACGATGGTGAAGGCCAGGTACAGCTTTCCACCAGACGTGTACGCACCGAGAAGGTCAGCCCGATCCTCGAAGAGGCGGCTGAGAACCATACGGTACTTACCGCACCCGTGACCGAGGTCGTCAAGGGCGGCCTTACCGTTACGGTCGACGACGTCAAGGTCTTCATTCCCGCAAGCCTTGTCTCCGATATCTTCGAAAGAGATCTTTCCAAGTACGAAGGCCAGGAGATCAGCTTTGTACTTACCGAGTACAATGTACGCCGCCACCGCGTGATCGGTGACCGCAAGCAGCTGATCATTGCCGAGAAGAAGGCAGCCCTCGAGAACCTGCTTTCGCAGCTTTCCGTCGGCGACGTGATCGAAGGCACTGTGAAGAGCATCACCGATTTCGGCGTATTCATCGATCTCGGCGGCGCAGACGGCCTGCTTCACATCTCCGAGATGAGCTGGGGCCGCATCGAAAGCCCGAAGAAGCAGTTCAAGGTCGGCGATACCGTCCGTACCTTCGTCAAGAGCATCGAAGGCAACAAGATCGGTCTTTCCCGCAAGTTCCCGGATGAGAATCCGTGGGCAAACGCAGAAGAGAAGTTCGCGGTCGGCAAGGTCGTTACCGGTACCGTTGCCCGCCTGACGGATTTCGGCGCTTTCGTCGAGATCGAAAAGGGTGTCGACGGCCTGCTGCATGTCTCCCAGATCCAGCGTGAGCGCGTGGAGAAGCCCTCCGACGTACTGACCCAGGGCCAGGAAGTCACCGCAAAGATCATCGACCTCGATCCGGAAAACAAGAAGATCAGCCTGAGCATGAAGGCCCTTCTTCCCCGTCCGGAAAGAAGAGGCGGCCGCAATCGCCGTGACGACAGAGAGAACGACGCGGACGAAGTGACCGTTGACGTCGAGGCATACATCCGCAAGATGGAAGCGGATGAAGCCCGCAAGGCAGCGAAGGAAGCACAGGCAGCCGCTGAAGCCGCGAAGGAAGAAGCTGCACCTGCAGTCGAAGAAGCTGTCGAGGCCGTCGAAGCTGCAGCCGAGGAAGCCGCTCCCGCAGTGGAAGAGGCAGCCGAAGCCGTTGAAGCAGCGGCTGAAGAAGTGACGGAATGATCCGAACAGTTTCATAAAGAAAACGCCGTACAGTGAATGCTGTACGGCGTTTTTTCATTCGTGATAAGACCGGTCCTGTCCGATCCTGCGCCCGTTCGGGTGCGGGCTTTTTTCATTCAGGAATTCCCGGAGCAGCGCGGCGCCGTAGATCCCTGGAAATGCAGGATCCTCCGGGATGCGGTGGTATGCTTCATTGTCTTTCAGTTCCCGATGAAAGACCGGCAGGCCGCTTTCCTTTGCCGCCGGGACGAACAGACCCTCCATCCTGGTGTAGCAGGTCTCCGGAGTCGCCTGCACACGGTAAGGCTTTTCCACGAACTGTGCCAGCTTTTTATGGATCGCCGTATCTTCGTGCGGCAGATAGTAGTAGTTCTTAAAGTCGGGATAATAATATCGCAGGGTGCCGGCATACAGCGGGACGGAAAGCGTCATCCTGTCGTCACAGAAGGACAGGAGCGCTTTTCCGCAGGCATGCTTCAGCGGCACGGGAAAGGCATCGTTGTAGCGGAAGGTCAGTACATAGGCTCCGTTTTCCTTCCCGGCGCTTTCCGGTTCCGGCGGCTTAAGGAGCGCGTCCCGGTAAAGAAGCGCCGGCAGGATGCCCGGCATGCCGGAGAGGTCCTCCGCGTTATGCAGGAGCAGGAGCTTTTTCAGTTCTTCGTCCCCTGACTTCAGGAATGCTTCATAGACCGCGATCAGTTCTCCGCCGGAATAGCGGTCTTCGCGGTCGATCCGGAGGAACCGTTCGATGCTTTTCTGCCGCATGCTGCTGAGTTCCAGCAGGGAACGGCTCTTTCTCAGCTGCTTCAGGATATCGAAGGAAGCAAGTTCCGAAAGCGGAGAGCGGATCCCGTACTGGGAAGCCGTATCCGCAAGATAACGGAGGTCGAAGCCTTCGCCGTTAAAGTGGACGAGCGTTTTGAACTGCAGTGCGAAATCGAAAAAGGAACGAAGCAGCGGCAGTTCGTCGGAAAGTGATTCCGAGAACCAT
>CADBQM010000293.1 GCA_902796795.1 uncultured Eubacteriales bacterium | reverse complement strand
CGCGTTCCGCCCTGCGCCATATACTGCTTCGCGATCTCTTCCACATGGCCTTCGCCGCGTCCCGGCGGGACTACGTCGCCGGAAGAAAGCGCGTCCTTGATATGCATGTAATCCACCCGGTCTCTGAGGAGCGCCCAGGCGGCTAGGGTATCCTGCCCGACCTGGACGAAATTTGCAGGGTCAAATACCGCCGCGATCTCCGGGACCCGGTCCAGGAGGATCCTGCAGCGCGCCGCGTTATCGCCGAAGATGCCTTTTTCATTCTCGTGGCAGAGCAGCACGCCGCTCCCCTTCGCGATCTCTGCAAAATTCCCGAGGCGTTCGATCACTTCCTCCGTATCGTCCGCGGGATCCTTTTCCGGCCGCTGCCAGAAGGAAAAGATCCGGATGCGCTTCGCTCCGAGGATATCAGCGGTCTCCAGCGTCCGCTTCAGGCGTTCGTTTTCAATCGCAGGATCCTCCGTCAGCTCGGATTTGCCGATCGGGGAACCGATCGACCAGGTGGTAAGGCCCTCGGCATCCAGTTTTTCACGGACCTCCCGCGCTTTTTCTGCTGTGATGGAAGAGACGTTGGTCCCGTCCACGTCACGGATCTCCAGGCCGCGGAGCCCGTTCCTTAAGAGCGCGCGGATCTGCAGGTCGATCTCCGGATGTGTTTCATCCGCAAATGCGTATAATTCAGGCAGCATATTGATCCTCCTTCCGGAATTGTTTCTTCTATCATATTACGCCGTACGGCATCTGTCAAAAAGAAAACCGCCGCAGGCACTCACCCGCGGCGGTCTTGTCTGTTCACACAATTCAGGTCATTTCGTTCAGCTCATCAGCCGGACCGGATTCAGCTTGATCCCGGGGCCCATGGTCGAGGAAAGGATCACGCTCTTTAAGAACGCGCCCTTCACTGCTGCGGGCTTTGCTTTGATGATGGCGTCCATGACGGTCTCGAAGTTCTCGAGGAGCGCCTGCTCGGTAAAGGAAGCCTTGCCAAGCGGCACATGGATGATGTTTGCTCTGTCAAGACGGTATTCGATCTTACCGGCTTTGATCTGCTTCACGGCCTCGGTGACGTTCATGGAAACGGTGCCGGCCTTCGGGTTGGGCATTAAGCCCTTCGGTCCGAGGATACGGCCCAGACGTCCGACGACGCCCATCATATCCGGGGTCGCGACGACGACGTCAAAGTCGAGCCAGCCTTCGTTCTGGATGCGGGGAACGAGTTCCTCGCCGCCGGCGTAATCCGCGCCTGCGTCCAGCGCTTCCTGTACACGGTCGCCCTTAGCGAAGACCAGTACGCGCACGCTCTTGCCAGTTCCGTTCGGAAGGACGACAGCGCCGCGGATCTGCTGTTCGGCATGACGGCCGTCGCAGCCGGTGCGGACATGAAGTTCGATCGTTTCGTCAAATTTAGCTACAGAAGTCTTTTTAACCAGCGCTACCGCTTCCGCCGCATCGTAAAGTACGGAACGGTCGACAAGCTTGGCAGCTTCATTATACTTCTTACCCTTTTTCATTCTGATACCTCCAAGTGGTGTTATGCGGGATCTCTCCCTCCCACGTTATATATAACGCTGACAGTTTACTCTTCCACAAGCACGCCCATCGACCTTGCGGTACCGGCGATCATGCTCATGGCCGCCTCCAGGGACGCTGCGTTCAGATCCGGCATCTTGGTTTCCGCGATGGTCTTCAGATCTGCTTTGGAAAGAGTTGCAACCTTGACCTTGTTCGGCTGGCCGGACGCGGTCTCGAGTTTGCAGGCCTTCTTGATCAGGACGGCCGCCGGCGGGGTCTTCAGCACCATGCTGAAGGACTTGTCCGCATAGACCGTGATGACGACGGGGATAATGGTATCGCCCTTATCTGCTGTCTTCGCGTTAAATTCTTTGGTAAACTGTACGATGTTCACGCCGTGCTGTCCGAGTGCGGGACCGACAGGCGGAGCCGGCGTTGCCTTGCCGGCAGGGATCTGTAATTTGATAAAGCCTTCGATTTTTTTTGCCATTTTGGCACCTCCTGATGTGGTACTTTACGGGAAT
>CADBQM010000292.1 GCA_902796795.1 uncultured Eubacteriales bacterium | reverse complement strand
GCTCGGGATCGTGCCGTTCTTTAAGAACCGGATCCCGGGCTTTTCCATCGAAGAACACGTCGATCCGAAGCTCTGGTTCTCGGATGAACCGGGACCCTGGGAATGGAAGGGACCGGTGATCCGGGCGAGCCGCTGTGCGTACGGGAAGTTTTCCGGCGGCAAGGCTGTTTATATCAGTCGGCGGCTGTTTCCGGATTTTGCCAACTTTCGCCGCGACGGCTATGATTTCGACGCCCGCTTTGACGACGGGCTCGCATCCTTCCGGGATAAAGAACTGTTTGAATTGCTGGACAAGAAGGCGCCGGTGCTTTCCGGCGACCTCAAGAAGGAAGGCGATTACCTGAAAGACGGGAAGAAGGGCTTTGACACGATCATCACGCGCCTGCAGTCGCAGTGCTACGTGCTGATCAGCGATTTCGTGTACCTGAGGGACCGCTTCGGCAATACCTACGGCTGGGGCGTTGCGGAGTACTCCACGCCGGAGAGATTCTTCGGCCCGCGTTTCCGGAACCGGGTCTACACGAAAGAGCCGGAGGAATCGTACGCGCTGCTTCAGCAGCGGATGAAAAAGCTGGTGCCTTACGCGGCGCCGGAAGAGATCGAACGTTTCCTGAAGAAATAAAAAAGAGAGCGGCAGCCGCCGCTCTCTCTTATTTGTGCCGGCGCAGCAGCCGTGCGCTTATCTGTGCTGGTTCAGCAGCCAGGACATGATCCCGTGTTTGTCATGGTAGGTCAGGACCCAGCTCGCGTGGTTCGCGGAGAACAGTTCCGGATACGGCAGATCGGGCACGATGCCGATGTCGTATTCCGCGAGCTCCTCCGGCGAATAGAGCGTGAGATGCGCGTTCGGATGGCCCTCGTCCTTCAGCTGGATTACGGCGTCCACAAGGTATTTGTGGCGGTAGACCGTATGGTCCACATAGGCGGAGGAGACCCAGACGGGCGCTTTCATCGTACGGAGGATATCGAAGGTCTCCTGCGTCATCGTCGGGCAGACCGGGGCGCAGGCGGCAAAGAGATCCGCCCCGACGGACATCGCGCGGATCGTGCCGGCGCCGCCCATCGAAAGGCCGGTGACGTAGATGCGCTTTTCGTCGACCTTGCCGTCCTTCACCATGCGGCGGATGATATCGATGATCTTCGAGAGGTAATCCCTGCACCAGCCGTCCGAACGGTTGATGTTCTGGGCGAAGGTCTGCCGGCGGAACGCGCCCATCCTTTTCGGATCAAAAGGCGCTTCGATCGCCTGCGGGGCGAGCACGAACACGTCCGGGTAATTCAGCGCGAAGTTGATCGGGCCGTAGTCCGCGACCAGCTGTTTTTCGTTGTCACGACCGTCCTTCGGTCCGCCGTTGCCGCCGCCGTGCAGGAAAAGGATCAGCGGGCGCGGGCCGGCTGCCCTGGGGCTGTAGAGCCGGTAGAGGACCTCGCCCTCCTCATGTGCCGAAAACAGGTCCAGGCCTTCCGTAACAAAGTCCTCGAAAGCACTCTTCGGGACCAGGGTGTCGCCGATCTTCAGGGTGAAGTCGCTGCGGTTCGTAAAGGGGACGACGTCGACCGTGAGCAGCCCGTCCGCAAGGGAAAGACCGGTGACATCCCCGCCGGCTGTGCCGCGCGATGCTTTCAGATACTGTAATAAACTGCTGTCCAGGAACGGGCCCTCGACCCGGACGTCTTTTTCTTCGGGGAGCGCGCCCTCCCAGGGCAGCGTAAAGCGGTACACTTCCTGGCCGGGGTTGCCCATCCGGCAGTAAACGGTCATTTTCATATGCGTCGGTCCTTTCCTCAGTGTGATAAAACGAATCGTTTTACATATTATACCATCTTTTCTGCCGGCTGCCGCGGCCGGGAAGCGAAAATTGTTTCCATATCCTGCTTTTTTTGTTATAATATTTGTCATTATTTTACCGTGCGGTGTCTGCCGGGCGGAAGAGCGGAGGTAATTCCCATTGAAACAGAATCAATATGCCGATCTGATGGAGCGGATCCGCGGGAACTTAAACCGCGTGATCCTCGGTAAGGACGAAGTCATCACCCAGCTCGTTATCGCGATGATCGCCGGCGGACACGTGCTCCTGGAGGACCTGCCCGGTACCGGGAAGACCATGCTGCTCCGGGCGTTTGCCGCCAGCATCGGGATGGACTTCAAACGGATCCAGTTTACACCGGACCTGCTGCCGTCCGACCTGACCGGCATTTATTTCTATAACCAGAAGACCGCGGAATTCGAATTCCGTCCCGGTCCGCTGTTTGCCGGCGTGATCCTCGCGGACGAGATCAACCGCGCGACGCCGAGGAGCCAGTCGGCGCTCCTGGAGGTCATGGAAGAACACCAGATCTCCATCGACGGGACGACCCACCGCATGCCGGAGCCTTATCTCGTCATGGCAACGGAGAACCCGATCGAATCCTTCGGCACCTTCCCGCTGCCGGAGGCGCAGCTGGACCGCTTCCTGATGCGCCTTACCATGGGCTATATGGAACGGGAGGATGAGCTGAAGGTCATGGCGCGGGAGGACGCGCGGGATATCGTCGATCAGCTTTCCCCGGTCACCGGCCGCGAAGAGATCCTGGACCTGAAGAAGTCCTACCGGGAGGTCCGCGTCTCGGATGAGCTTGCCTCCTATATCATGGACCTTACGGAATATACCCGGAAGTCGCCGCGCTTAAGCTGCGGTGTTTCCGCGCGCGGCAGCATCGCGCTTTACCGTACTTCCCAGATCCGCGCCGCGCTTTCCGGCCGCGATTATGTGATCCCGGAGGACGTCAAGCAGGAAGCCAGAGTGGTCTTCCCGCACCGCGTCAGCCTGATCGAACGCAGCCACATGGACAGCACGGCCTTTATCGAAGAAATGCTGGATACCGTAGCCGTTCCTCTGGAAAAGATATGACCTTTTTCGTTGTCGCCGCACTGCTTGCCTGTGCCCTGGCCCTGGAGATCTATAGCCTGAAACGCGCGCCTCAGAAGCTGCGCGTCAGTTTCCGCACGGATCTTGGCCTGGTGGAACCGGAAGAGGTGCTGACACTCGAATATACCATACGCAACACGTCGGTCCTGCCGCAGTTCTTTATCAGTCCTTCCGTCTATTTTGACGACGATATCCGGATCCGCGAAAGCGAGGAACGTATGTCCCGCTATGTGGATGACGCGATCTCCGGGCTTTCCTTCAGCCGCCGTTATTTTCTCTTTCCGCGCCAGTCGGTGACGGAAAAGATCCGGATCTCCGTGAAAAAGCGCGGGCTGAAGACGATCGGCAGGTTCTACCTGGAGAGCGGGGACTTCCTGGGCCTGAAGAGCGACGTCCGGGAGTATCCGATGGACTTACGGGTGATCTGTACGTCGAAGATCATCGAAGACCTGCCGGAATTCACGCCGCTCGGGGGGACGCTGGGCGACGTTTCCGTCCGGCGCTTCATTCACGAAGATCCGACCATGATCTACGGCTACCGCGATTATACCGGCCGGGAACCGATGAAACAGATCTCCTGGAAAGCGACGGCCAGGTCCGGCCGGCTGATCGTCCGGGAACAGGACCACACCCTGGACCGGAACGCGATGGTGCTTGTCGATTTCCGTACCGGCGCGCATAACGAACTCGAACGGACGCTGGAGCTTGTCCGCACCGTCTGCGAACGGCTGGAAGCCGACCGCGTGCCCTACGCCCTTGTCACGAACAGTGATCTCGGCTCGGTCCCGGAAGGACTTGGCCGCCAGCATCTTTATGCCATTCAGCGGAAGATCGGCCTGGCACATCCGGTGGCTTATGTCCGCTTTGCGGACCTGATCGCGCGTCTTGTGCGCGTGCCGGCAGGGAGCCGCAACTATATCCTGATCGCGCCGGACCCGTCGGAAGAGCGGGAGGCGTATCTTTCGGTCCTCGACCGTCATGCGGCGGTCAAAACGACGGTATTCTACGCAAAGGAGGCGGCCTCATGAAATTTGCCTCCGCGTTTATGGTTACGGCGGAGATCGCTTTTTATTTCGGGACGCTTTTACTGATCCGTATCTTTCAGCCGCTGGCTATGGCCATGCTGCTGTTTACGGGGCTTGTTTTTGTCTGCATGTTCCTGGCGGAGCTGCTCAGGAAGATCTGGCCGCTCCGGATCCTGCTGCTCATCATTCCGGCGGGGGCGCTCCTCATCGCCCCGGTCGATATGAAGCTGATCCTTTTCTTCCCGCCGTTTGTATACGCGCTGCTGACGGCTGCGCTGGACCGCTTTTACCGCGAACACTGGCGCTATGTCCTGGTGTATAAAGCCCTGTTCGTGATCGCACTGGTCCTGGTGCTCATCTCCCTGATCGGCAACCCGGACAAATATACTTCTTTTTACCATACGCTGGTCTTCATCGGGATCTTTTACCTGTTCGGGATCACCGGCCTCCGGATGATCCGGACCGGTTCCGGCGGCGCGAAATGGCGTCTTTATAATGCGGCCGGCGTTTTCCTGCCGGCAGCGGCCGTGGGGCTTTCAGCAGCCGGCATCGTGTTCCTGCTCTCCCGGGTCAAGAATATCTTCAGCATTCTTGCCTATCCGCTGACGGGCCTGATGTGGCTCGTGAATACCCTGATGACGAAGTTCTTTGACAAGGTGCAGGAGGGGATCGATCCGCAGGAGCTGGCGCCGGTCGCAGAAGATACGGTCGAGAGCGCGGCCGAACAGATAGAAACGGCTTCGGCGGCGGAAGGCGGCAACTGGTTCATCCCGGTGCAGCGGCCCGATATCCGCTGGGAGATCGTCCTGCCGGTCCTGTTCGTTCTGGTGACCGGGATCGTCATGCTGTTCATCTTCCGGAACAAGGCGGAAGAAGCTGCGGACAACGGCGATGAGATCGCCGGCGGGCGGAGATACCGCGTCTTCCGGCGGCGCAGGAACGGCGGCAGAAAGCATCCGACACCGGCAGACGAAGTGCGGGCGTCCTATCGCTCATATCTTACGCTGCTTCAACTTCGCGGTGTAGATATCGTTCCCGCGGAGACCTCCCTCGATATCCTTGGATATGCGGCGGAGGAGACCCGGGACGAGGAGGAAAAGCTCCGGCGGCTGTATATCCGGGCCCGCTATGCCGGAGAAGCCACGCGCGAAGAGGCCGCGGAGGCGGCTCGTATCGTCGCTTTCATCAGGCAGCAGCGCTGAAGCAGGGACCTTCCTTGACTTTTCAGTGCTGCTCCTGTAAGATATCCTTTGTAAACGTGTGTGTTTCAGCGGTTTTTTGTTTTATTTAAAGGAAGGTGATCTTTTTTGGACGTTCCTGACGTCATACGACTATCGCTCATTGTTATCCTGATCGTTTTATCCGCACTTTTT
>CADBQM010000291.1 GCA_902796795.1 uncultured Eubacteriales bacterium | reverse complement strand
CGAATTTGAGACCGTCCGGGAGTTTGACCAGATGTTCGGCGATAAGGCAGTATACCGTGAAGTAAAGATCACGGTCTGGTTCGGGGAGGAAAGTTTCAGCTTCCGGATGATCGCCTGCATCCCGAAGTCGGAAGGAAAGCATCCGTTTTTCGTCCATATCACCCATTTGCAGGACCGGCCCGGCTGGGACGTTCCGGGGGAGGAGCTGATCGACCGCGGTTTTGCTTATCTTGCGTTTAATTATACCTCGATCTCCGGGGACAACAGCGACTGCGACGGCGCTTATCCGCTGCTTGTGAAGGGCACGGAAGACGATCCGGTCAGCAAGATCGCCTGCTGGTCCTGGGGCGCTTCCCGCGTGCTGGATTACGCGGAGACCTGCCCGGAGCTCGATATGAGCCGCTCGGCGGTCGTCGGTGTTTCCCGTCTCGGAAAGACTTCGCTCTTTGCCGGTATGGAAGAACCGCGTTTCGCGTATGTGATCTCCCATGCCTCCGGCGCCGGCGGCGCAGCCGTCTACCGCGGCATCAAACTGGAGACGCTGGATGACGTCATCCGCAAATTCCCGTTCTGGTTCAACAAGACCTTTACGACCTACTCCGGCCGGGTGGATGAATTCCCGCTGGACCAGCATTTCCTGATCGCGGCCTGCGCCCCCAGGAAGGTCTACGTCAGTGGCTCGGACCGGGATATCTACTGCGACCAGGATTCGATGTACCTGGCCTGCAAGGCGGCTTCGGAGGTTTACGAGACCATGGGGCTCAAAGGCTTTGTTGCTCCGGACCGTCTGCCCGAGACCTGGGACGTGCTGCATGAAGGCGAGATCGGCTTCCATCTGCGTCCGGGCACACATTCGATGATCCGTACCGACTGGAATTATTTTATGGACTTCATACTGCGGTAAACGGCGGGAGTGCGAAGCACGGAGCCGTCTTTAGACATGAAAAACCGGATGAGGCTACGTCCTCATACACCCAAAATCATATTTACTGAGAGGTAAAAAAATGAAATATACCAAGATCCCTTTAAATGAGACACAGACCGGCATGGCGCGCCTGGAGCGCGACCAGCTGTATTCGACGGCGACAGGTGAAGATCTTTTCCTGGACGTGCTGCATCCCTGGAATACGGAGAAGGGCTTCAAATATCCCCTGATCGTATTCGTGCAGGGCAGCGCCTGGACGACCCCGGACCGCAACTATGAGCTTCCGCAGCTTTCCTGCCTGGCAAAGCGCGGCTACGTCGTCGCAACGATCAACCACCGCGATACGCAGAAGGGGCATCCGGTCCCGGCGTTCCTTGAAGATACCAAGTGCGCGATCCGCTTCCTGCGTGCAAACGCGGAAAAGTACGGCATCGATCCGGAGCGCGTTGCGATCTTCGGGACCTCTTCCGGCGGCAATACCTCGCTGCTCGTGGGGCTTACCGGTGACGATCCCGAGTACAAGACCGCCGAGTACGCGGAGTACTCCGATGCGGTCAAGACGGCTGTGGAGTGCTTCGGCCCCGCGGATCTTCTGAAGCTTTTATTCCGTCCGCATCCGGAGCTTCCGAAGGAGCAGGTGGAAATGTACCGCCTGGGCTTCTACGGCACCCGGGACGAGGAAAAGGCAAAGGAGATCGCGAAGAAGCTTTCCCCGACTTTGATCGTGGATGAAAACAAAGAGTATCCGCCGTTCCTGGTGATCCAGGGCAGCGGCGACCCGGTCGTTCCGTTCGCACAGAGCAAGGATTTTGCGGACCGCATGGAAGCAGCCGGAAAGTACGTGGAATTCATCGAGGTCGAAGGCGCGGAACATGAAGGCAATTTCTGGAGCAAGGAACTCTGGGAACTGATCTTCGATTATATCGACAGAACGCTGTAAAACACAGCATCAGAAGGCGCCGGCCACATTATTGGCCGGTGCCTTTTTCAGAAAGCAGTCATTCAGACAGAACAGGAGAGAAGGGAGATCCAGATGACACGTTTTCAGCCGAACGGCGTTTTATGGAAGGATACGGAAGGCAACGAGATGCAGTGCCACGGCGGGCATCTTTTGTTCGCGGACGGCTATTACTACCTCTACGGAGAGAACCGGATCGGGGAAAACTATGTTTCCTGCTACCGTTCCAGAGATCTGTACAATTGGGAGTTCCGGAACAATGTGCTGACGACGGGATCCGCAACGGAAAAGATCCGGCAGCGGACCGACCTCAAACTGAAGAATGAGGACGGCCGGAAGGTCAATATCGAGCGCCCGAAGGTCCTGTACTGCGAAGAGACCGGTAAATACGTGATGTGGATGCACTATGAGAACGGCCACGACTATCTGGACGCGCGCATCGCGATCGCGAGCTCCGATACGCCGGACGGTGATTTTGTCTATCATGGCAGCTTCAACCCCTACGGCTATATGTCCCGTGACTGCACGCTGTTTCGGGACGACGACGGCAGAGCTTATTTCATCTCCACGGCGCGCGACAACGCGGACCTGCACATCTACCTTCTCACGGAAGACCTGATGAACGTGAAAAAACACGTCAATACGCTTTTCCAGGGCGAATACCGCGAGGCACCGGCAATGTTCAAAAAGGACGGGAAATACTACCTGCTTTCTTCCTTCTGCACCGGTTGGGCGCCGAACCAGGGCAAATGGTCGGTGGCGGACACGATCGACGGCCTTTTCACGGAGCTTCAGGATTTCGGCGATGAGACGACCTACAGGAGCCAGCCGACCTTCGTATTTACGCTGGACGTGGAGGGCAGGACGGAATACATCTATTTCGGGGACCGCTGGTGCTACAATCCGGACAGGAGCGTGACCCTGCAGGGAAAAGACCCGCTGTATTTCTACAAGCAATCCAGTTATGTGCTGCTGCCGATCCGCTTTGAAGGGGAACGGCCATATATCGAGTGGCAGGAATAACAGAAGTATAAGGGATCTACGGCTTCCAGGTATCTGCTACGTCACTGAAGCAACAAGGTTCTGATTGAAAGCCCCCCGTATCTGTGGTAAACTTATTTGTTAGTAATTGCCTGCGGATACGGGGGATTTGATCAAACCACGCGGCACAGGATCAGACTTATCATACTGGAGGGCTTTATGGAAAACTACAATTTGGATACCATTGGCGTGCAGGGCGGCTACCGGCCCGGGAACGGCGAACCCCGCCAGGTCCCGATCGTTCAGTCGACGACGTTTAAATATGCTTCGAGTGCCGATATGGGAAAGCTGTTTGACCTGGAGGCAAGCGGCTATTTCTACACCCGGCTTCAGAATCCGACGAATGACTACGTCGCAGCCAAGCTTGCGGAGATGGAAGGCGGCACGGCAGCGAT
>CADBQM010000290.1 GCA_902796795.1 uncultured Eubacteriales bacterium | reverse complement strand
GTGGGGCAGTGGGACGCGGATAGCGCAGTCCTTCAGCGCCGAGATCACGCCGCTCTGATGGTCGGAGCGGTTCTCGAAATACTGGACCCATTCGAGTGCGTCCCCGTGACAGATGACCTTCCTTTCGATCCGGAGCCCGTCCGGAAAGGAAAAGATCTCTGTCAGGACGCCGCTTTTTTCTTCCCGTGCGGGAACGAGGGCGGACGAGTTTACAGGGACGCCGTCATAAAGAAAAGAAAACACAGGATGGACCGTGTCTGTGATCTGCATGTTCGTCTCCTTTCAGCATAAGGGTCAGTCGTTCAGTTCATGCGGCGCTTCCAGGCCTTTGTCTTCCGGCACATCCGCGTCATCAAAATGGATCATCATGTTTTCCGCTGCCAGCGTCTCCTGCAGACGGGGAATATCGATCCCGGTGATGGGAGTGCTTTCGTCGATCGCCCGGGAAGCGGCGAGGCCGGCCGCCTGTCCGGTCAGGATCGCGGGCGGGATCACGCGGAGGCAGTCCCAGGCATAACCGTCTGCGGCGGCGGACCGCCCGGCGGTGATGAGGTTCGGAAAACCGGTCCTTACCAGCGTACGGTAGGGAATCTCGAATAGGAAGTCGCGGCGGTCGAAATCATTCATCACGGCGACGGAATCCTCAAAGTGGCGGTAGATATCGTCCTCCTGAAGGACGTAGTCGCCGTCGATCCTGCGCGTGGTGCGGAACTGGCCCATACCGGGAATGGTGATCAGGTCGCGTTCCCTGCGGTGATCACTGTCCTTGAACCGCGAAAGCAGCTCCAGCTGGTTCGCGATCAGGTAGCGGTTGACCTCGTCCGGGTCCGTCCCGTCATAGAGCGGGATCTCTTCCGGATGGCCGCCGCCGTACAGGTTCGCGTTCCCGCCGGTCACTTTGGAATGCGCAAGACGGATATCGCCGGCTTCGAGCGCGCGCCTGCAGTCTTCCAGCGTCAGCATGAAGCACCAGTAGCTGTGGTAGTTGCCGCGGGTGACGGTCGGGACCCCGGCCCGGTTAAGCAGGTCCGCGTCACCGGTCACGTCAACGTACATATCCGCGGCGATCCTGCTGCGGCCGCCCTTGTTCTCAACGATGACCGCTTCTACGCGTCCGGGGTCGGTCCGGCTCATCACCGGCTCCGAGATGATCGTATCAAAACAGACGCGGACGCCAGCCTGAACAAGCAGTTCCAAAAGCTGCAGCGCGAAGATCTCCGCGGAAAATTCCGTCGCGAGCCGCGGCGGGAGCTCTCCTTTTTCACGGTATTTTTTCAGTATTTCTTCCGGGATCCTGCCGTCTTTAAAATCCGCGGGGATGTCGCCGTAACCGTATTTCAGGGACAGCTTCAGGAATTCATCCCCCATGCCGAAGATGATCTGTTTTCCGCGGCCGTTGCACATCGGTACGAAGAAATTGATGAGGCCGAGCGTCGCGAGCCCGCCGAGCTTCATGGATTTTTCCACGAGCACGACTTTTTTCCCGTGACGGGCAGCTTCCAGGGCAGCGGCGGCGCCGGCGATCCCGCCGCCGGCAACGAGAATATCAAAATGTTCTTTCGAAAGTGAAAAATCGTGATTCAGTTCCATATAAGGCCCTCCTGCGGCTTCCCTTCGGTTCAGGAAACCGGCTGCCTTTCTTATAGCAGAAATCGAAGGCTTTTACAATTGAAAAGCGGCGGAAGGAAAAAGAAAATAGAAGGGACAGGGGGACACGGGCTTGCGGCAGAGAAAGAAGCGTGATAAAATCTTCTGGTATCTGATGAAAGGGAGCTTTCGTCCGTTTTGAAGAGAGAAGAGTTCAGACGTCGGACACGGAAGGTCACGACGTTTTTCATGGTTTTGATCCTGGCTTTTGCGTGGGTATTTTCCGCCTGCGCTTTTCCTGACGGCGCTTCTACGACTGCATCCGGCGGAACGGAGGAAGCTGTTGGGTCGTCTTCGGAAAGTGAGACCGCGACCGAGACGGAGCCGGAAGACTTAAGACGCCGTGTGGTGATCGTCCGGCCGCAGTATGAGCTTTCCTCCGTGAATTCGGAACAGGTCGGGAAGGTAGAAAAGAAGATCAACGAAGCCCTCCTGAAACGCGGGGCGGAGATCGCTGTCGAACTTCTGGAAGTCTATCACCTGGACTACCCGAATTATATGAAAAACGCACTTGCGGCAGGGACGGCGGGGATCGCGTTCGCCGACACCCGTTCGGCGGACATTTCCGTACGCGCGCTTGCAGACAGCGGGCTTGCCGCGGATCTCAGTGAACTGCTCCCGGGAAGCAAGGTCTTCAGCCTGATGCCGGAAAAGCTGTTTCAGCTTTCGGCGGTGAACGGCCGTTCTTACGCTGTCCCGGTCTATGACAACGCGGCGCTTTCCTACGATCTGCTGGTATCGAAGGACTTTGCCGAAGGATACGGGCTGGATCCCTATACGTTCGGCGTGGAGGAGATGAGCGTATACGATATGATGAAGACGCTTTCCCCTTATCTCGAGGACGCCAGGAACGTGGACACCGTCTGTCCGCTTTTCCTCGGCAGGGAGATGGTCGAAGCCGCTTTCCATTCACGGATCGAGTTTTTTGACACAGAAGGCGCGGCGCTTTTCGGCATCGACCGGGAGACGCTTTCGGCCGCGGACCTGATCCGCGACAAGGAATACGCGAAGCTGCTTTCCCTGACGGCGAAATACCGTGAGCTTGGCTATATCGACGCGGACTTTACCAGGATGCCGGATGGGAAAGAACGTACTTATGCGTTCGCACTGACCGAAAGCGCACCGGGGGCGGAGAGCCTTTATCCCGAAGCGGCGGTCCTTAGGCTTTCTTCTGGCCTTTATATGCAGGAGAGCGTCCTGCCGCGCGGCGCTTATGTTGTCTCCGCAGCGGCAACTGAAGAACAGCAGAAGGACTGCCTGGAATTTCTCGGCTATCTTTACAGTGTCAAAGAGATCGCCGACCTTTTCACCTACGGGATCCTGGGAGAAGATTTTACCGTCGGCGAGAACGGGAAGCTGCATCTGACGGCGGACCGGAACTACGCGCACAGCCCCTGGGAATCCACGTCCGTCATCCCGCTCACACCGCTGATCTCGGACCCGGATTATTACGCGGAGGACTGCGAGGAAAGGAACCGGAACGCGGAATTGTCACCGGCGGCCGGCTTCCGTTTTGATCCGGCGCCCGTACAGGAGGAATACGACGCCTGCATGCGTATCTACCGGAACCGCGGGCTTTTCCTGGAGCGTGGGTCCTACGGCAGCAAGGAAGTGAAAAAAACACTAAAGACCTATATCAGTGAGATGGAAGAAGCCGGCTATGATACGGTCCGTGCGGAGATCGACCGCCAGATCGTTTCGTGGATCCGGTCCAGAAAACATTAAACCTGAAGAAGAAAGGAAGACCTCTTATGAGCAAGAACCGTTATATCGGCGATTATCCCGTGATCGGCATCCGGCCGACGATCGACGGCCGCCGCGGCCCGCTGAAGGTGCGCGAGTCGCTGGAAGACCAGACCATGAACATGGCGCTGGCAGCCAAGACGCTCTTTACGGAGAACCTTCGCTATTCGAATGGCGAGCCCGTCAAAGTCGTGATCGCGGATACGACGATCGGCAGAGTGGCGGAAGCCGCAGCCTGTGAGGACAAGTTCCGGAAGGAAGGCGTCGCCATCACGCTGACCGTTACGCCGTGCTGGTGCTACGGCGCGGAAACGATGGACATGGACAAGTCGACCATCAAGGCCGTCTGGGGCTTCAACGGGACGGAGCGGCCCGGCGCCGTTTACCTGGCCTCTGTCCTGGCAACGCACGCCCAGAAGGGCCTGCCGGCGTTCGGGATCTACGGCCGTGACGTTCAGGAGGCAGACGCGGAAGGCATTCCGGAAGACGTAAAGGAAAAGCTGCTGCGTTTCGGACGTGCCGCCGTTGCCGCTGCGACGATGCGGGGCAAGAGCTACCTGCAGATCGGCGCCGTCACGATGGGGATCGGCGGATCGATCATCAGCCCGGAATTCATCGAGGAATACCTGGGCATGCGCGTGGAGTCTGTAGATGAAGTCGAACTGATCCGCCGCATGACGGAAGGCATCTACGATCCAGAAGAATACGCGCGGGCACTTGAATGGACAAAGGCACGCTGCCCGGAAGGCTTCGACAAGAACCCCGAATTCTTCCGCTTTACGCCGGAAGAAAAAGAAGC
>CADBQM010000289.1 GCA_902796795.1 uncultured Eubacteriales bacterium | reverse complement strand
GCCCAGGGCTGGCTCTTATAGTATCTGAGGTTTTTGACCTTCAGGCCGACCTCTTCCATCACTTCGCGGCGCACCGTATCTTCCGGCGTTTCACCGCTTTCCACATAGCCCGCGACGAGCGCGTAGCCGCTGCCCGCCGGCCTTCCGGCGTAGCGCGTGACGAGCAGGCTGTCCCCGTTCTTGATGCCGACGATCACGCCCACGTTAAAGGAAGGATAGATCAGGTTCCCGCAGGAAGGACAGCGGAGTGCCCGCTCCTTTTCATCCTGTACGGTCTTTTCGCCGCAGGCGCCGCAGAAACGGTTCCGCTGATACCAGCGGATCAGCTGGTGGCCCATCATCGCCGGGAAAGAAAGCGCGTGCGGCCTGACACGACGCAGGTTCCCGGTCGGAAGGTAGGCCGTCCTGGGAGGCGCCGGCACTTTTTCCCATACACGGCTGTAATATGCCGTATCGTCCACGGAGAAAAGGTAGGTCAGCGTTTCTTCTTCCGGAACGATCCCGGAAGATACAGCCTCGCCGACGGTCGGCAGCAGCCGCTCCGGCTTCAGTTCCTGCATCGCGTCCGCCGCCGCGTTTCCGCCCGTGCTTTCGCCGAAATGGCTGAGCACAAGCAGCCTGCCTTCGTCCGCAGCCGTAAAAAGGTCCCCCGGACGCGGCGCGCGCGGTGTGTATTCGATATGATACTGATGGGGTGCGATCTCCTGGAACATGCTCTTCCTGTCCTGATTAAATGTATGATCGGCCGGGTCTTATCCTTCCTGCTGCTCCTTCAAGCGTGCTTCCGCCTGAAGGACGATATCAAGGACGGCCAGGGTATTCTCCCGGTAACAGGCCGGCAGCGGTTTTTCCCCGTCCGCGGCTGCCGCGAAGATACGGAGGCAGGGCGTCAGTCGGTTCTTATACGAGCGTCCGTCCCGTGCCTCGGTCTTCCCGTCTTTTACGAGCCGCACTTCCTCCATATAGTTCGGCGCGCTGTCGGAAACGATCCTCCCCCGCTCGCCCTGGATCACAAAGCCGTTTTGTCCGTCCGTTTCCTTTGAGGCCAGCGCTGCGGCGAGGAAGCTGCCGTAGTTCAGCAGCAGCGCCGCGGAGGTATCCACGCCGCGCTGGAAATGTCCTTCCGCCGCGACACGCTCCGGCGCGCCGAAAAGCGAAACGATCAGCTGCAGCGGATAGACGCCGAGGTCCCGGAGCGCCCCGCCCTTCATGGCCGGGTCGAACGCGGGCGCGGTCACGCCGCTCAGGAACGCGTCATAACGGGAGGAATACTGGGAATAATTCGCCGTAACGACCCGGACCGGACCGATCTCGGGAAGCCACGTACGCACGGTCTTAAGGTTCGGGCTTGCCGTGGTGCTGACGTTTTCATAAAGCGTCAGGCCGCGGTCTTCCGCGATCCTGTACAGTTCCTCCGCTTCTTCCATCGTTACGGTGAAAGGCTTTTCCAGCAGCACGTGTTTTCCGGCAAGCAGCGCCTTTCTGGCATATTCGAAATGCAGCGTGTTCGGCAGGGCCACGTAGACGGCCGTCAGGACCGGATCCCGGAGCATTTCCTCATAGTCGGTAAAGATCTTCCCGATCTCAAACGACTGCTTCAGTTCCTCCAGGCGGGCACGGCTCTTTTCACGGCCGCACAAAGCATAGACAGGAGAAGCAAAAGCTTCCCTGTAAGCATCAAGAAATACCGGGACGATATTCCCGGAACCTGCGATCCCCAGTTTCATATCCGCTATTATATTGCAGAATGTCGTATTTCTCAATCATTTTCCTGCGAAAACGGCTGTTTTCAGGCCTTCCGCCTCCACTTCGGCCGGTTTTTCCTTTTTTGCGGACGGCCTTGCTTGTAAAAGTATGGAAAAATGTTATGATGGGAACAGACTAAAAAGGAGCAGGGATCCGGATGACGCACAATTATCATACCCATACTTATCTCTGCGGCCACGCCGAGGGCAGGCCGCGCGACTATATCGAGAACGCGCTCAGAAACAGGCTTCAGTTCCTGGGCTTCTCCGATCACGCGCCATATCTCTTTCCGGAAGGCCACGTTTCCGGTTTCCGCATGAAGCCGGAAGAGACCGCCCTTTACTATACGATGATCGGGGAGCTCCGCGAGGAATACGAAGAAAAGACGGCCCGCCATGAAGCGGCGCCGCTTGAGATCCAGATCGGCTTTGAGATGGAATACTACCCGGCATGTTTTGAGAAAACGCTCGAATTCATGCACAGGAGCAGTGTGGTCCTCCCCTCCGGGAAAACGGCGGGGCCGGAATACCTGATCCTCGGCCAGCATTTCACGAAAAGCGAATATGACGGCATATACGCGGGCGTGATCCGGGATGACGAGCAGCAGCTGAAAAGCTACACCGAAAACGTGATAAACGGCATCCGGCGCGGATGTTATTCCTACGTGGCGCATCCGGACGTGGCACGCTATACCGGGCCGGACAGGATCTACACCGCCTACGTCCGCGAACTCTGCGAAGCCGCGAAGGACCTTGACGTCCCCCTGGAGATCAACCTGCTCGGACTCACCGATGGCCGCTACTATCCGAACGACCGTTTCTGGGAGATCGCGGCAGACGTCGGCGCAAAAGCCGTGATCGGCTGCGACGCGCACCGGCCGGCAAACGTCGGCGCGCCGAAGGAGATCGCGGCCGGCGAAGCCTACGCGAAAAAGTTCGGCCTTACGGTCGTTCCGACCGTCCGGCTCCGGAAGCCGGAGATCTGAGCGGCGGTCTGATAACGGAAGTGAAAAATGAACGTCAGAATCGAAGACGGCCGCCTGATGGTGACGGTCGATGAAACAAGAGACGGCCGGCTGATGCTTGGTTTCCTTCGAAAAGAGCTCTTTTTTTCCCGGGCGAAGATCAGCTCCGTCAAGTTCGATTCCTCCGGCATCCTGTTAAACGGCGCTCCGGTCACCGTTCGGACGGTCCTGCATACCGGGGACGTCCTCTCCGTCCGGATCATGGATTCGGATAAGCGGGAAGAACACCTGATCCCGGCAAAGATGCCGCTCCGCATTCTTTTTGAGGACGAAAACCTGATCGCGGTGGATAAGCCCGCCGGCACCGTCTGCCATCCTTCCAGGGGCCACGCGGCGGATTCGCTCGCGAGTGCGCTCGCCGGACGTTTTCAGGAAAAGCAGCCGGAAGCCCGCGTCCATCTCCTGGGACGGCTGGATAAGGAGACCTCCGGGATCGTCCTGTGCGCGAAGAACGGCTTTGCGGCGGACCGGGTCCGCGGCAGTGTGGAGAAAGAATACGTCGCGATCGCGGAAGGCCGCTTTTCCGAAACGGAAGGCCGGATCACGCTCCCCATGAAGGAACAGCGGGACGATACGGGGATCCTCCGGATGGTATTCGCCGCGGACGGAAAGGACGCCGTGACCGAATACCGCGTGATCGGATATGCGGACGGCTATACGGTCCTCCGGGTACGTCCGCTGACCGGGCGCACCCACCAGATCCGCTTCCATATGGCGGCCGCCGGCCATCCGCTCCTCGGTGACCGGATGTACGGAAGCGCTTCGGAACAGATCGGAAGATGTGCGCTGCATGCAGCGAAGCTGTGCTTTAAAAAACCATTCTCAGAAGAAAAGATCCGGCTTCAGGCAGCGCCGCCGGAAGATATGGCGGTGCTCATCGGACGCTGCCGGACAGTGTTTTCCGAAGTTGAGGGAGAAAGATGAAAACGACCGGACGAATGAAACGGGCCCTGCCCGCACTGACAGTATTGCTGCTCCTGCTCTGCCTTCTGTCCCTTCCGGGATGCGGCGGAAAGGCAGCCGCGCATGATCCGGAGCGCGTTAAGGCGCTCATCGAAGAGATCGCCGTGGACTACGGCACTTACGGCGAAAAAGCGGACGAAAGGATCGGCAAGCTGCTTCAGGAGCTTGGCAGGGAAGATCCGGACGCCGGACAGCGCTGGCAGAAGATCATGGACCTCTGGCGTTCTCCGGAGCTCGGAAAGCCGCTGCACGACGGCGTCCTGCCGGACGGGCTTACAGAGACGGACGAACTCTGCATCGTGGTCCTGGGCTTTCAGCTGGCGCCGGACGGCAGCATGCGGGAAGAACTGGTCGAGCGGCTGAAGGCCGCCTATGCCTCCGCAGAGAAATATCCGCGCGCTTATATCATCTGTACCGGCGGCGGGACCGCCGCGGAAAACAAGGCCGTCACAGAAGCCGGGGAGATGGCGAAATGGCTGGAAGAACAGGGCATCGACAAAGAACGCATCATTGTCGAAGACCGCTCCCTCACCACTGCCCAGAATGCGATCTACAGCTATGATATCCTGACCTCCCGCTATCCCGCGGTAAGGAAGCTTGCGATCGTTTCCAGCGACTACCATATCGCAACGGGGACGCTCCTCTTCCAGGCGGAAGCCATCCTCCGGGCGAAGGCCCAGGGAAAAGAGAAGCTCGAAGTGGTGTCGAATGCAGCCTGGCGGGCGCCTTCCGGGACGCTTTCAGCGATGTTCCAGGCCGGTGCGCTGATCGAGCTTTCCGGAGACAGGGAGACTGCTTTTAAGATCTACTACGACAATTACGACATCCACAGCCTGCCGCCGCTCGACAGTGCGGAAAGCAGCGCAAAGCAGAAATGAAGGCGCTTCCCGGGAAGCGCCGCAGTCCGATCTTCAGCCTGAATGAAAAAAAGGAGATAAAAGCAGCTCACACTTCTTCCCCGCCGACAAAGACGTTCAGCAGGTCCAGTTCCTCTGAACAGACCAGAAAATCCGCAGATCCGCCCGCTGCGATGCGCCCGGCCGCCTCCTCGAGGCCGATGCTCGCGGCGGGTCTTTCTGTCGCGGAAAGGATGGCTTCCGTTTCCGGGATCCCGAAGCGGATGACGTTTTTCATGTCATCAAAAAGGGAGGTGGCCGCACCGGCGATCGTCGGATAAGGACCGTCGCTCCCGTCAAAAAGCCGCGCGGCGCCGTCCTTCAGTATGATCTCCTGGCCGCCGAAGATCATACGGCTGCCTTCCGGAAGCCCCAGGAGCCGTACGGCGTCCGAGACCAGCACGATCCGTCCGGGGAAAAGGGAAAAGGCCATGCGCACGGCGCTGGGATGCACGTGGATGCCGTCCGCGATGAGCTCCGCAAAGACTGCCTTCCGCTCTGCCGCCGCCCCGATCACGCCGGGCACGCGGTGGTGGATCCCCGGCATCGCGTTGAAAAGGTGGGTGAGGTGCGAAGCGCCCGCCTCAAATGCCCGGGCCGCCGTTTCATAATCCGCCGCCGTATGGGCAAGAGAAACGGTACAATGCCGGGAAGCTTCCCGGATAAAGGAAAGCGCGCCCGGAAGCTCCGGGGCCACGCAGACGGTGCGGATCAGTCCTTCCGCCGCAGCCTGCAGCCGTGTAAAAAGCGCAGGATCCGGGTCTCTTAAGTAAGCGCCGTTCTGGGCGCCTTTTTTCGCTTCCGAAAGAAACGGGCCTTCCATATGGAT
>CADBQM010000288.1 GCA_902796795.1 uncultured Eubacteriales bacterium | reverse complement strand
GCCGCATGACGGTCTCCGACCGGATCGACCGGATCGTGACGAACCGTATCCTCGGCCTGCTGATCTTCGGCGTCGTGATGTTCCTCGTCTACTGGATCGCGATGGTCGGCGTCGGCGCTCCCGCGACCGACTGGGCGAACGACGGACTCTTCGGCGACGGCTGGCACCTGTTCGGCATCGGCGCGAAGAAGTACGAAGCGGCAGCGGAAGAGTACACGACTGCTTCCCTGATCGTGGACGGTTACGATGCCTACGTGGAAGAACACGGGGCGCCGCCGGAAGGCGACTTCCCTTATGAAGTGGAAGACGAAGAGACGCTTAAGGTGACCGAAGAAACGGCCACGCTCGAAGATTACGAAAACGCGGTCAAACTCCTCGACGAAAAGGAAGAGCCGGATCCCGCCGATTACGGCGTCTGGGTCCCCGGTATCCCGGTACTGATCGAGAATCTCCTGAACGCGCTGAACGTACCGGAGGAAGGCGCAGGCGCGGTCGTCCGCGGCGTGATCCTCGACGGTATCGTCGCCGGTGTCGGCGCGGTGCTCGGCTTTGTGCCGCAGATGCTGGTCCTCTTCCTGATGCTGGCCTTCCTGGAGGCATGCGGCTACATGGCCCGTATCGCCTTCGTCCTGGACAGGATCTTCCGGAAGTTCGGTCTTTCCGGCAAATCTTTTATCCCGATGCTGGTCGGTACCGGCTGCGGCATCCCCGGCATCATGGCTTCGCGTACCATTGAAAACGAACGTGACCGCCGTATGACGATCATGACCACGACCTTCATCCCCTGCGGCGCCAAGGTGCCGTTCATCGCGATGATCGCCGGCGCGATCTTCGGCGGCTCGCCCTGGGTGGCGACTTCCGCGTACTTTATCGGTATGGCGGCGATCATCGTCTCCGGCATCATGCTGAAGAAGACGAAGATGTTTGCCGGCGAACCGGCGCCCTTCGTCATGGAGCTTCCGGCCTACCACTGGCCCACGCTGAAGAACGTGCTCCGTTCGATGTGGGAACGCGGCTGGTCCTTCATCAAAAAAGCGGGAACGATCATCCTGCTCTCCACGATCCTCGTGTGGTTCTTAAGCTACTTCGGCGTGACGCCGGACGGCTTCCGGATGCTCGAGGAAGAGGAGCTTGACATGTCCATCCTGGCGGCAGCCGGACGCGGGATCGCCTGGATCTTTGCCCCGCTCGGCTGGGGGACCTGGCAGGCGGCGGTGGCCTCGTTCACCGGCCTGGTCGCGAAAGAGAACATCGTCGGTACGATGGGCATCCTTTACCGCGGCGAAGGCAGCGTCTACGCGACGCTTGCCCAGACCTTCAACGGCATCACCGGCTATTCCTTCCTGGTCTTCAACCTGCTGTGCGCTCCCTGCTTCGCCGCCATCGGTGCGATCCGCCGGGAGATGAACAACGCGAAGTGGACCTGGTTCGCGATCGCCTACCAGTGCGGTTTTGCCTATGTGATCTCGCTGATGATCTACCAGTTCGGCAGCGTGTTTACCGGCAATATCCACGTCGTCGGCTTCATCATCGCCCTCCTGCTGCTGGCCTTCATGATCTACATGCTCGTGCGGCCGTATAAGGAAGCGACGAAGCTGGAAAAAGAAGTAAAAGTATCGTAAGATACGGAAAGGAGGCCGCGGATGCTTTCATGGATCACCGCCAATATCGGACTGATCATTGCGGTCCTTCTGCTCCTTGCAGTGATCGTGATCGCGGTGCTCAGCATCGTAAAGGATAAGAAAAAAGGCCGTTCGGCCTGTGGAAACAACTGCGCGCACTGTGCCATGGCAGGTGCCTGCCATCAGAAAGCGGCAGCCCGGAAATAGATCATATCCTCTCCTAAAAAGCGGCCCTCCACTGGTTCTTTCAGTGGAGGGCCCTGCTTTTTTCTTTTTTTTCAGTTCATCAGTCCTTCTTTTTCAGGCCGAAGAAATCCATGGCTTTCTGGATCCCGATGTCCCAGAAACGCCATTCATGCTTGTAGCCGGGGATCGAGAAGAAGTCCGCGTCAAGCTGAAGCTCCTTTTCCGCCCGCTCCTTAAAGTGCAGGAAAGCCGGATACAGGCCGTCGTCCTCGCCGCAGCCGAACTGGAGCCGGGGCAGATCCACGCCGTTCTTCACGGCGTCGGCAAGCACCTTCCAGGTATTCTGGTAGGAATCCAGGAATTCCGCTTCGTCTTTGAAGTTCACGGCGGATTTCTTCATCCTTTCCCACATCGGGCCGCCTTCTTCCTTCAGCTCGTGGAAGTCGCGCGGGAAGCCGGAGAGCGCGCTCATCGCGCCGAATCTGTCCGGCCGGTTCAGCGCCAGCACACAGGTGCCGCGCCCGCCCATCGAAAGGCCCGCGACGAAATTGTCCTCCCGTTTGTCGGAAGCCGGGAACCAGTTGTAGACGAGCGGCATCAGTTCTTCGAAGAAGTAGTCGTAGAAGTTGTAGCCGGTCAGGAATTCCGGCCAGTTGGCGTAATTGGAGTTCAGCGCGGAAGGCATGACGACGATCACGTCGCGCTCGCTCGCGTAGAGCTCGATCATGGATTTCCGGAGCCAGTCCGAATAATCGCCGAGTGTTCCGTGCAGCAGCCAGAGCACCGGGTACTTTTTCCCGCTGGCGTAGTACTCCGCCGCCGGCAGCTGCCGCGGACGGTCCGGGAGAATGATCCCTACGTTGTGATTGTTGCCGAGATACTGGCTCTCGAAGTTGATCGTTACAAGTGCCATGACGGTTTTCCTCTCCTTTCAGGCGGCCTGTTCATAAAGCCTTTCTATTCTGCTTCGATCTCTTTGATCACGCATTCGTTTCCCCGGACGAGCCAGGTCTCGCCGCTTTTGCAGTAGGGGCATTCGCGGCCGTATTTTACCGTTTCGTATTCTCTGCCGCAGGCGGAGCAGTAGGTGACTGCGGGGATCGTCAGAATCTCCAGGCGACTGTCCTCGAGGACCGGGTGGCGTTTCTTGAAATAGTTCCAGCAGTCCTCAAAATAATCCGTGATGATCCCGGAGACTTCGCCCACTTCGAGCGTCACCCGGCTGATCCGGGTGAGCCCTTCTTCACGGGCCGTTTCTTCGAGCGTCCCGGCAAGATGGATGATGATCCCCATTTCGTGCACGTTTCAGTTCCTCCTGTGTTCAGTCCTTCATAAGTTCGTCGATATCGACGCCGTTGCCGGTATGCGGATGCGTCTTGTGGAATTCCTTTGTCGCCTCGTTGTAGGCTTTCCGTTTCTTCCGCATCTCCTTCGCTTCCTCGGAGCCGCTGTTCTTGATGATGTTGATGCCGCGCTTCACCGCATAGGAGAGGAGTCCGCCGACTTTGTCCTCCGCCCGGCGCATATCGGATGCGTCCGGATGGTCGCGGTGCAGATGGATCGCGTCGAATTCACAGCGGGTCGTGCAGAGGCCGCAGCCGATGCACTTGTTCGGATCGACGATGCTCGCGCCGCAGCCCAGGCAGCGGGAGGTCTCGATCTTCACCTGCTCTTCGGTGAGCGTCAGGCGGTTGTCCCGGAAGCCGTCCGTCGCGTCGATGCTTTCATCGACCGGCGGCACCTGGCGCTTCGCGCTGTCGTAGGAGTCGATCGCGATGTTGTTCTTGTCGAGCTCCTTGAAATAACGGCGGTCGCGGCCAAGCGTCTGAGAGACGTTGTTCTTCGAGACGAAGCGCGCGAGCGATTCCGCTGCTTCATGACCCTGGCCGATCGCGTCGATCACGAACTTCGGGCCGGTAAAGACGTCGCCGCCCACGAAGATCATCGGATCGTTCGTCTGGTAGGTGAACTTGTCGGCGACCGGATAATTGCCGTGATGGAAGGTGACGTCCGTGCCCTCTAAGAGCTTGCCCCATTCGATGGCCTGGCCGATCGCGAAGATGACTTTGTTCGCCGGAACGGTAACGGTGTCGTTCTCGTCGTACTTCGGCGCGAACCTGCCGCTTTCGTCGATCGTGGAAAGGCAGCGCTTCAGCACGATGCCGCATACCTTGCCGCTTTCGTCCGTCAGGACTTCCTTCGGGCCCCAGCCGGGCTGGATCTTTACGTTCTCTTCCTCGGCTTCTTCGATCTCTTCCGGGGAAGCGGGCATGGTCTCACGGGATTCCAGGCAGTACATGGCAACGGTCTTCGCACCTTTCCGGTGCGCGGTGCGCGCGCAGTCGATCGCCACGTTGCCGCCGCCGATCACGATCACGTCGCCGTCCAGGTCCTTCACAGGCTCCGCCAGCGCTTTTTCCAGGAACTTGACCGCGATCTCGGTACCTTCCGCGGTATCCCCGGGCACGCCCGGCAGACGGCCGCCCTGGCAGCCGATCGCGATATAGAAGGCTTCGTAGCCCTGTTTCTTCAGTTCTTCGATGGTGACGTCCTTACCGACTTCCACGCCGCAGCGGATGTCCACGCCGAGCGCGCGGATCACGTCGATCTCTGCGTCGATGACGTCCTTCTCCAGCTTGTAGGAGGGGATGCCATAGGTCATCATGCCGCCGGGCTTCTTATTCTTTTCAAAGACCGTCGGGGCATAGCCGCGCTCCGCGAGGTAGTACGCGCAGGAAAGGCCGGCCGGGCCGGAACCGATGATGGCGATCTTCTGGTCCCAGGTGCCGTTCACCTTATTGATGCGCTTCTTCGGGATATAGCGGGTCTCGGCGCGGAGGTCGCGTTCTGCCAGGAACTTCTTGACGTCGTCGATCGCCACCGGCTGGTCGATCGTGCCGCGGGTGCAGGCGTCCTCGCATCTCTTGTTGCAGACGCGGCCGCAGATCGCCGGGAAGGGATTCTCCCGCTTGATCAGCGCGAGCGCTTCGTCGTAGCGTCCTTCCTTTGCCATCTGCAGGTAGCCCTGGATCGGCACGTGGGCCGGGCAGGCGGTCTTGCAGGGCGCGGTACCGGTCTTATGCGTGTTCACGCGGGCCGTATCGCGGTAGTTTTCGTCCCAGGCATATTTGCCCCAGCGGATCCTGTCCGGCAGGGGTGCCTTCGGATACTGTATTTCCGAGCCGTCCTTCAGGCAGAGCTTCTGGCCGAGCTTGACGGCGCCGGCGGGGCAGACTTCCACGCAGCGGCCGCAGGCGACGCACTTTTCCTTTTCGACCTTCGCGGTGTAGGCGCTCCGGGACATGTTCGGCGTGTTGAACAGGAGCGAAGTACGCAGCGCGTTGCAGATCTGCACGTTGCAGTTGCAGATATCAAAGATGTGGTCGGTACCGTCGATGTTGGTCACCTGGTGGACGTAGCCGTTCTCTTCGGACTTCTTCAGGATCTCCAGCGCTTCTTCCTTGGTGATGTAGTGCGCACGGCCGGTCTCTACCGTATAGTCGGCCATATCGCCGACCTGGATGCACCAGTCCTGCTCATCGTCCGTGCAGCCTTCGCCGAGTTTGGCACGCGAAGCGCGGCAGGAGCAGATGCCCGCGGAAAGATGACCCTCGTATTTCTGGAGCCAGTAGGAGATCTTTTCCAGACTCAGGGCTTCACGGGAAGCGTTCACTTCCTTTTCGACCGGGATGACGTGCATGCCGATGCCGTTGCCGCCGGGGCGGACCATCGGGGTGATGTGCTCAAGGGGCAGGAAGGTCATGCGCTCGAACATCCGGGCGACCGGCGGATTCTTTTCGATGCGGTCGACCGAGGAGTTGAAGAGCTCGGCGCTGCCCGGAACGAAATAGCTCGTGCGGTAACGCTTTTCCTTCGGCGCGTCCTTGATCGGGCCGTTGTCGTCATAATGATCACCGTAGTCGTATTCCACGAAGCCGTGCACGCAGAGCAGGTCCAGGGTCTCCTTGAACTTCTCCGGACTCATGTTCTTTTTGTGCTTCTCGTAGAGTTCTTCTTCGGTGTACCAGGCGCGCTGCTTCATCGAGAGCGCGATGTCCACTTCGTCTTCGTTCAGGATCTCCCGAAGGCCCCAGTACTCTTCATCGGTCGTCTTCAGGCCGAAGAGCTTGTGCGGGACGTTGTCGGTGATCTTCGCGCCGAGTTTGGCATACTTTTTCTGCTTCTCGGCTTCTCCGTCATACCTGGATTTTGTTTCCGGGTTCTGGTCGTAGATCTCGGGCATAGATTTCTCCTTATACAGCTTTCGTCGTTATTTCTATTCAGAAGGCGTTTCACGCCTCAGGAATCATGATAATGATAAACGCCGCATCACGCGCTTTCGGTGAACGCGCGGTACCGGCCGAGCAGCCAGTCTTCAAACGCCGCCATCCCTTCACCGGTCTTCGCGCTGACCGGGAAGACGGCGATCTCAGGGTTCAGGGCAAGTGCGCGTTTCCTGGCCGCTTCGAGGTCAAAATCGAAATAGGGCAGCGCGTCCGTTTTGGTGATGAGGAGCGCGTCGCTTTCCTCAAACATCAGCGGGTATTTGAGCGGCTTGTCGTCGCCCTCCGGGACGCTGAGGAGCATGATCTTCAGATGCGCGCCGGTGTCGTATTCCGCCGGGCAGATCAGGTTGCCGACATTTTCGAGGAAGACGATCATCCCGCCCTCCGGCTGAAAAGCGTCGAGCGCCTCCCGCGTCATCGCCGCGTCCATGTGACAGCAGCCGCCCGTGTGCGCCTGGATGCTCTTTGCCCCGAGCGCCTCGATCGCCGCCGCGTCCACGTCCGACGCGATATCGGCCTCCATGACGCCGACCGGCACCCTGCCTTCAAGATCCTTGATCGTGCGAGAGAGGAAAGTCGTTTTTCCGCTGCCCGCTGCACTCATCAGGTTGATCAGGAAGAGGCCGCGGCTTTTCAGTTCCTCGCGGAGCAGGGCGGCGTCCCGGTCGTTCGATGCCGTGGCTTTTTTATTCAGTTCGATGACCTTCATGGATCCGCTCCTTTAACCAGAGAATAAACGCATCAAAACCTTCGCCGGTCTTTCCCGAGACCGGGAAGATCGGCGCCGTTTCGTTGAGGGCCTGAACGTTCTTTTCGAGCCGCGTGAAGTCGAAATCAAAAACAGGCGCCGTATCGGTCTTGTTGATGAGAAGACATTCGGAGACCGTGAACATCAGCGGATACTTGAGCGGCTTATCGTCGCCCTCCGGGACGCTCAGGATCATGAGCTTCAGGTCGGCGCCGACGTCAAATTCCGCCGGGCAGACAAGGTTCCCCACGTTCTCGAGGATCACGACTTCCGGCGCGTCTTTCTCCAGTGCCTCGAGGCCGCGGAGGGTCATCGCGGCGTCCATATGGCAGGAACCGCCCGTGTGCAGCTGGACGGCAAGCGCGCCGCGGTCCGCGGCGGTCCGCGCGTCCACGTCCGCGTCAACGTCCGCTTCGATGACGCCGACCCGGTATTCCGCCTTCAGCGCGTCGATGATCCGGACGAGCAGCGTGGTCTTTCCCGCGCCGGGAGAGCCCATCAGGTTGATCAGAAAAAGCCCGTGCGTACGGCAATAAGACCGCACTTCCCGGGCGTAGCGTTCGTTTTCTTCTTCGATACCGGCGCGTACGTCGATGATATCGAAACGGGGATCTTTCATTCCGTCCTCCCTGGAAGCGTTTTTTAACTGCTTCCTGCGCCCATCATAACAAAGGAAGCACTTTTAATCAAGGAAGAGAAAAAGAATTCTTCTGTTTGTGTGACAGACGGGCAAAAACACTGTACAATAAATACAGAAAGGGGTGAAAAACATGATCTTACCGGTAACACTGAACGAGTACTTTGACTTGAACAGCTTTTTCTATATCGACGATAAGAACGGGCACGGTTTCCTGATCGATCCCGGCGCGGAGCCGGAAAAGCTGCTGAAGCTGATCCGGGAGAACGGCTGGGTCATCGAGAAGGTCCTTCTGACCCACGGGCACTTTGACCACATCGCCTATGCGGACGACGTCCGGAGAGCGCTCGATATCCCGGTCCTTGCCTTCCGCGGCGCGGACCGGTACCTGCTGGACCCGGAGATGAACCTTTCGACGAAATGGGGACCGCCGGTCACGCTGAAAGGCGCGGAATTTTTTGACGACGGGGCGGAACTCACCCTTGGCGCCGATCCGGACTTTTCCCTGAAGGTCATCCACACGCCGGGCCATACGCCGGATTCG
>CADBQM010000287.1 GCA_902796795.1 uncultured Eubacteriales bacterium | reverse complement strand
GATGTACTGCATGCCGCAGATCGACATGAAGATCGCATTGACGGAACCGATGATCAGGCTGTCGATCAGGTTGAAAACGATATAGCGCTTGCAGATGAAGTTACACTTGATCAGGAAGCTGCGAACGCCGGGGAAGCGCTGGTCGCCGAAGAGTCCGCGGACCAGGCGGTTCAGGCCTTTTTTCAGATTCCGTTTTTCCGCAAGCAGGTAGATCGCAAGGATGAAACCAATCACCCAGGCGACGACGCTCTTGCCGGCGCTCGCCGACAGGGAAAGGATCTTCTGGATATTATCCTTAAAGTAGGCGGTGAGCTTCTCCAGCAGGTTCTCCGAGGAACTGATGAAGTTGTCCAGGTCGAACATGCTCTTGGAGACGCCCCAGTTCTCCAGCATCCGGTTCAGCGACGCCAGGTAGCCGTCCAGGTTCTTTGCAAAGGTCTCCACGCTCTCGATCAGCTGCGGTATCAGCATGATCAGGAGGAAGGCCAGGAAAGCCAGGACGATGATGAACGCCAGCAGGTTGGAAAACAGATCGCTCAGCTTTTCCTTTTTGATCCCGCGGAACAGCGATCTGCCGAGCAGTTCCGACAGCGGGTTGACGATGTAGGCGATCACGATGCCGAGGATGACCGGACGGAAATAGCCGAAGAAGGTGCCGATGCCCTTCCGGATCTCCGGGAATCGTGTGAGAAGAACAAAGAGAACGACTGCGATGCACGCCGCCACCGCGTGATTATACCAAGGTGCCTTTTTAAAGGACTTACCTTTCATGACAATTGCCTCCGGGTCAGGATTTCAGTGCCACCGATATTATACTTCTCTTTCGGGTGCCAATCAAACAGGATTCTCTGCCGCCCGCTTTTCGTCTGCGTCCGCGAGCGCGGCATACTTTTTCATGAGCTCGATCTCCTTCGGATCGTAGGGCCGGTGATTCGGCCGGTAAAGATCGTGGAACCACTTCGTAAAATCATAGTCCAGGTCCGGGTTCTTTTCATAAGCTTCCCAGACAGAATTCCAGGGCTCGTAGGTCTGGTATTTCCCGGCGACGAAGCCCCAGTTCCAGCAGCCGATCTTCAGGAGGTAGAAGAGCGGGTACATCTCCTGTACGGTGTTGTGCAGGCTCCGGGCCAGCCATTCGGTATTGAGGATCGGCCGGCCATAGTCCTCCTGCAGCCGTTTGATCATCTGGACGTTCGCGTCGTAGGTCCCGTAGCTGTGGTAGGAGATGACGTCGGAGAGCTCGCAGGCGAGCTGTTCGACCGCGGGCAGGGGTTCATTGCGGTCGAGCGGGATCCGCCAGGTGCAGGCCGTCAGGGGCTGGACGGGATCGAGTTCCCGCGCGATCTCAAAGAAACGGATGAGGTGCGGCGGCGTGACCGGGTCGCGCTTCGAATTGCCCGGCTCGTTGTAAAGGTCCCAGACGACGATACGCGCGTCCTCGCGGTACTTTCCGATGATCTCCCGCAGCCAGTCTTCGTGCTTCAGCGCAAGCTCCGGTTCGTCCAGGAGATGGTAGCCCATGCCCGGCAGTGCGCCGTGCTGGCTCTGCTTCCGCCCGCCGTGGTAGCCGATATCATAGTGCTGCTCGCCGAAGACCACCGGTTTGGTCCACTCCTTCGGCTGCATGCAGTCGTTGCCGAAGACGACCATGGAACGGATCCCATGCTTCGCCGCAGTCTCTAGATAGCGCTCGAAACGGTCCATAAAGCCGTCGTGCTGCTGCTCCCAAACCTTATATTCCAGAATGATGCGGATCGTATTAAAGCCGGTCTCGGCGGCAAGGGCCAGTTCTTCGTCCGTCGTTTTCAGGCGCTCTTCAAAACCGTATTCCTGCCACTGATCGATCCGGTTCGCGCAGTCGCTGCTCATGAAGTTGCAGCCGCGCAGCCAGGGCTGGCGGTCGTACCAGGCCCACGCTTTCTCTTTGCTCCAGCGTTCTTTCATCTTTTCTCCCGTCTTTACGAATATCCTCCGTGTTTTTTCCGCTGTGTCAGTATTCTTCGTCCTGCTGGCGCCGGAGATGATCTGCCATCAGCCTTGCATACTGCCTGGTCGGATCCAGGCGCAGCACCGGGATCAACTGCTCCTGCATCATATCCGGATCATCCGCTGCATAGGCGGCCATGGCCAGCTGCCAGGCAACGTAGCACGCACGCTCCTTCTCCGGATCTTCCATATAAGAAATGAAGAAGGGCGTCGTACCGAACCATCCGGCACTCCCCTGCTGCCGGACCTGTTCTGTCCGGCGGATATGCGCCGAGATGAGATGCGCCGACGTTCCGGGATGTCCGAGAGCGCGCGCCGCCAGCGCCTGGTAACAGGGCAGCTCCGGCAGATACATATCGGTAAAGTAATCCCGCTGCATCGACGCGATGTGTTCGAAGTACGCCTGCGCCTTTTCCTCTTCACCGGAGTCCCGGTATGCCTGCGCCGCGAAATAGAGCGCCGGCACCTTCTTGCATTCGTTCCACAGACCGGCCCCGAGGCTGTCCGGCAGGGTCACCGCCGCTTCAAATGCGCGGGCGGCTTCCGGATAGTGCTTTTCTCTGAGCCGCTGTGCCCCGATGCCGAAATGTGCAAATATATACTGGTCCGCGACCGCGTGCTCTCCGCCCTCGCAGGGCGTGAAACGCGTATGTGCAAGAACTTCCAGCGCCTCTTCGTAAGCGCCGCTGTTGTTCAGCGCCTTTACAAGCTCCAGTACGCAGTCTTCCCGGCGGCAGTTCTTTTCCCGGAGGAAAGCGGCGATCGATTCCGCGGGCCGTCCGAGCCGGGCCATGACCCAGGCCGTTTCAAAGATCAGCTGCGCGTCGTCCGGCGCATTCTTCAGCGCCCGCTCCAGAAGCGGCAGCGCTTCGTCGCGCTTGCCCGCGTGACTGTAGCAGACGACCGCAAGGTTCCTGAAAGGCGCCGCATCTTCCGGTCTCAGCCGGATGCACTCCCGCCACAGGCGCTCCGCTTCCGCATAATTCTTCTTCGCGTACTGCAGGCAGCCGAGCAGCAGCCGTGCCCGTCCTTCGCGCGGGTTCCGCTCGACAGCCCGGTGCAGCGCCTTGTATTCGATCGGCCGGCTCGGATAGGCGATGCCGACGTCATACTGATCCGCTTCTTTCAGAGCCGCCGTGTCGCGGGTGATATGCGCGTATACGTAGACCGTCTGGGCGCATTTTTCCGGCTGTCCTTTCAGGATCGCAGCCGCAAGCGCCGCCTCTCCCATGTCGCTTAAGTCCGCAGCTGCGTCCAGGATCGCCTGGCAGCGGTCTTCGCCGATCCGCTGATAAAATGCTTCTGTCGGCCCCTCGCGGAGCGCTGCGGCAACGAGCTGCAGCGGATCCTCCCGTTCGATCCTGGAGAGATAACGTTCCCTGTGTGTTTCATCCCCGAGGCGTCCGTAAGCGCTCGCGAGAAGAAGCAACGCCGTCTCGTTGCCGGGATCCTTCTGGTATGCCTGACGGGCCAGCCGGACCGCGTTTCTCAGGTGTCCGGTCCTGCCGTTTTCTTC
>CADBQM010000286.1 GCA_902796795.1 uncultured Eubacteriales bacterium | reverse complement strand
CTCGTCAATACCTTCATGTTCCTGTTCATCAGCATCCCGATGGCAGACCGGCGGCAGCAGGAAAAGCCCGGTTATGAGGAATACCGGGAAGAGACCCGCATGCTCGTACCGCTGCCGAAGAGACGCTGAACAGAAGAGGAGAGTGCCATGAGTAAGAGAAAATTCTACCTTGCGCTCGTGATCTTTTCCCTGGTCGGACAGATCGCCTGGGTCGTTGAAAACATGTATTTCAATGTTTTCATCTACAAGATGTTCAACGCTTCGGCAGCGGATATCTCCCTGATGGTGGAAGCCAGCGCGGTCGCTGCGACCCTCACGACGATCCTGATCGGGGCGCTTTCCGACAGGCTGCAGAAGCGGAAGATCTTCATGTGCCTCGGTTATATCTTCTGGGGCCTTTCGATCCTCGCTTTCGCGTTCGTCCGGCTCGACCTCATCTCTGCGGCGTTCGGCAGTACGGTCGGCGCGGCGGCTGCGGCGATCACGATCGTGATCATCCTGGACTGCGTGATGACCTTCTTCGGCTCCTCCGCGAACGACGCGGCCTACAACGCGTGGCTCACCGACCGGACGGACGAAACGAACCGCGGCAGGGCGGAGGGGATCAATTCCATGATGCCGCTGCTCGCGATCCTCGTGGTCTTCGGCGGTTTTATGGGCTTTGACCTGAACCGGCCGGAGAGCTGGACCTGGATCTACGTGATCATCGGTGCGCTCGTGCTCGTCATCGGCGCCCTGGGTTTCTTCCTCGTGGAGGACGCCCCGGCAAAAAAACCGGACGAACTCGGCTATTTTAAAACGATCCTCTACGGCTTCCGTCCTTCCGTCGTGAAGAAGAACCGCGGGCTTTATTTTACGCTGGCGGCATTCATCGTTTTCGGCATTTCGATCCAGATCTTCATGCCGTATCTCATCATTTATTATGAGCAGACGCTGAAAATGAGCGACTACGTGCTGATCATGGCGCCTGCGATCCTCCTTGCGGCCGCTGTGACCGCGCTCTACGGCCGGCTGATCGACCGCTTCGGCTTCTATAAAACGGCCTTCCCTTCCCTTGCCATGCTGATGCTCGGCTATATCCTGCTGTTCCTTTTCCCCGGCCTGGTCCCTGTTTCCGGCTTCGCCATGAAGCTGCCGGTCTTTATCGGCTCCCTGCTGATGATGAGCGGATATCTTTCGGGCATGGCTGTTTTCGGCGCACGGATCCGGAATGAGACGCCGGAGCACATGGCAGGAAGATTCCAGGGCCTTCGGATCCTGGCGCAGGTGCTCGTGCCCGGCGTGATCGGGCCGGCGATCGGCGCGGCGGTGCTGAAGAATGCGGAAGTGATCGTGAACAGCGACGGGACGACCTCGTTCCTGCCGAACAACCGGATCTTTCTCGCGGCGCTGATCGCGGCGCTTCTGTTATCCACAATCCTGGCGCTTGGCGCATGCTTTTGTGGAAAACACAGGAAGGCAGAAGAAGCATGAAAAAGAAAACGGAAAAAATAACAAACAATCAGTTGTTTACAGAAGCCGGGGAAGCCCTGCCGGAGATCCCGTGGAACGTCTATCCGCGGCCGCAGATGCGGCGGGAGGAATGGCTCTGCCTGAACGGGGCCTGGGACTTTTACCGCCAGGATAAAGAACCGCAGAAGATCATCGTGCCCTTCTGCCCGGAAAGTCTCCTTTCCGGGATCCGGGAACCGCTCAGGTACGGCGAAGCGCTGCGCTATGAGCGGAAGTTCACGATCCCGGACTCGTGGCGGAAAAAAAGGATACTATTACACCTCGGTGCGGTGAACCGCGTGTCGGAGATCCGCGTCAACGGGCGGCTGATCTCCTTCCACCTGCGCGGCTACCTGCCGATCACGGAGGATATTACGCGGGCGCTGCTGCCCGGTGAGAACACGGTCTCCGTCTCGGTCGTGAACGATCTCTTTTCCCGCTATGCGCTCGGGAAGCAGAAGGTGAAGCGCGGCGGGATGTGGTATACACCGGTGAGCGGGATCTGGCAGACGGTATGGCTGGAGCCGGTGCCTGAACACTATATCGACGGACTCGTGATCGAGAGCGACATGAAGGGGGCGACGATCCGCGCGGAGGGCGTTTCGGAAGG
>CADBQM010000285.1 GCA_902796795.1 uncultured Eubacteriales bacterium | reverse complement strand
GAGATGAGCTCTCAGCATCTCCTTTACCGCGGCCACTTCCCCTTCCCGGGCGACGACCGTTACCGGGATCCCGCAGTGCAGAAAGACCTCGACCGGCCGTATGAACAGCGGCCGGGACTCATATTCCAGGAACTGCTTCGGGACGTCCGTGCGCATCCGCGCCCCGGCGCCCGCCGCCAGTACCAGCGCAGCGATTCTTTCCATTTTCCGTTCTCCGGGACAGGACGTCCGCTTCAGTGAATGATCAGGCCGAGCAGGCCGTAGGACAGGATATCCATGATGATCGCCGCCATGATGATCCCGAGAAAGATCGCAAGCGACGCCTTCTTGATGTCATATTTGAAAAGGGAGGCGATGAGCGAACCGGTCCACGCGCCGGTACCGGGGATCGGGATCCCGACAAAGGTCAGGAGGAAGATGAATTCCCCGCGCTCCGCGCCTTTGGACTTTTTCGCCGCCCGCTCCTCCAGCTTGAGCACCAGCTTCTTCAGGATATTGTGCTTCTTCATGAACTCGAAGATCCTGCGGATGAACAGCAGGATGAACGGGATGGGCACGATATTCCCGATGATGCAGATGAGGTTGGCCGGCAGAAGGCCGACATCGAGCAGCTTCGCGATCACGAGGCCGCCGCGAAGCTCGACGAGCGGGACCATGGAGACGAGGAAGATGAAGACCTCCCGCGGCATCCAGCTGCCCAGCGAGTTTTCATAAAACTGTACGAGTGATTCCATTGATTCTGATGATCCTTGGTCGTGAAATCGTGGTCAGGAGAGCTTTAAGCCCGGCACTGCGTTCAGGGACCATCCGTCCCGGCGGCCGCCGATATAGGCATAGTAACCGGCTGAAGCGATCATGGCCGCGTTGTCGGTACACAATATGGGCGGCGGCAGGAAGAGCTGCGTGCCGTTTTTATCACAGGCTTTTTTCATCTTCTCCCGGAGCGCGCTGTTCGAAGCGACGCCGCCGGCCAGCGCGAGTTTTTTAAGCCCGGTCTCCCGAAGCAGTGCCATCGTGTGCTCCGTGAGCACGTCCGTCACCGCTTTCTGGAAGGAGGCGGCAAGGTCGTTCGTGTTCACCGCCCTGCCCGCAAGCTTCTCATGGTTCAGGTAATTCAGCACCGCGGATTTCAGTCCGGAAAAGCTGAAATCATAGGCCGCGCCTTCCACCTTTGCCTTCGGGAAGGGAATGGCGTCCGGATCTCCGTCCTTTGCTGCTTTATCGATCTTCGGCCCGCCGGGATATCCGAGCCCCACCGCACGCGCGACCTTGTCAAAAGCCTCGCCCGCGGCATCGTCCCGCGTCGCCCCGACGATGCGGAAGGAAAGGTAGTCTTCCACGACCGCCAGATGCGTATGCCCGCCCGAAACGATGAGGGCCGCAAACGGCGGTTCCAGCTCCGGGGAGGCGATATAATTCGCCGCCACATGGCCGGCGATATGGTTGACGCCGGTCAGCGGTTTCCCTGCCGCGAACGCGATCGCCTTTCCCGCGGATACGCCGACGAGCAGCGCCCCGACAAGGCCGGGTCCGTACGTTACCGCGATATGGTCGATCTCCTGCAGCGTAACACCGGCTTCCGAAAGCGACTGCCGGATCACGGGAATGATATTCTCCACATGCTTCCGGGAAGCGATCTCCGGCACGACACCGCCGTAGACGGTATGCAGGTCGATCTGCGAAGAGATCACGTTCGAAAGCACTTCGCGGCCGTTTCTTACGACTGCCGCCGCTGTTTCGTCACAGGAGGACTCGATGCCGAGCGTCAGGACGTCTTTTTCCATCATTCATCCTCCTCAAACTGCAGCGTCGTCTGCTGTCCGTCCTTCGGGATCACCGTGCCCGGGAAAAGCGCTTCGACGGCCTGCTGATAGTCCTTCGGCCGGTTTTCCGCCGGGCTGAAATGGGTGAGCCAGAGTTCCTTCGCACCCGCTTCTTTCGCAAGCAGGCAGGCTTCCTGCATCAGCATATGCTTCCGCTCCATGACGTGCGGCAGCCGCTCGACGTCTCCGTACATGCCTTCGAGGATCATGAGATCCGCGTCCGCGCCGTGCTTTACGATCGAGCGCGTGGGACGGGTGTCCGTGGCATAGAGGACCTTGAGTCCCTTCCGCTCCGGCCCCATGACCATGCTCGGCTTATAGACCATGAGCTCGTCCCGGATCG
>CADBQM010000284.1 GCA_902796795.1 uncultured Eubacteriales bacterium | reverse complement strand
CCGCGGCCACTACCTGCCATTGGACCCTTCAGGAAAACGCAAAGCCGAAGAACGGCGCCCTGGAGCATCGGATCAACATCATCGATACTCCCGGCCACGTGGACTTCACGGTCGAGGTCGAGCGCTCCCTGCGGGTGCTGGACGGCTCCGTGACGGTCCTGTGCGCCAAGGGCGGCGTGGAGCCTCAGTCTGAGACCGTATGGCGTCAGGCGGATCACTACCGCGTCCCCCGCATGATCTACGTCAACAAGATGGACATCATGGGCGCCGATTTCTACAACGTGGTTGGTATGGTGCATGACAGACTGCGCGCCAACGCCGTGCCGATCCAGCTTCCCATTGGCAAGGAAGCGGATTTTCGGGGGATTGTGGACCTGATCGAAATGAAAGCCGACGTCTACTACGACGATCTCGGCAAGGACATGCGAGTGGAGGAGATCCCCGAGGACATGCGGGATCTGGCCGAGGAGTACCGCGCGAACCTGCTGGAAGCGGCCGCGGACTTTGACGACGAACTCATGGAGCTTGTCCTGGAAGGGGAGGAAGTCCCCGCAGATCTGCTGCGATCCGCCATCCGCAAAGGGACCATCGCCGTGAAAATGGTGCCCGTCGTCTGCGGAACGTCCTACCACAACAAGGGAGTCCAGAAGCTTCTGGACGCCGTGGTGGACTTCCTGCCGTCTCCTCTGGACGTGCCCCCCGTGGAGGGGACCGATCCGGACGGCGGCGAGACCGTGGAGCGGAAAGCCAGCGACGACGAGCCATTCTCCGCGCTTGCATTCAAGATCATGACCGACCCCTACGTTGGGAAGCTCTGCTTCTTCCGCGTGTACTCCGGTACCGTGGAGGCGGGCAAGACCGTTCTCAACACCACCAAGGGGACCCGGGAGCGTCTGGGGCGCATCCTCCAGATGCACGCAAACCACATAGAAGACATCGACTGCGTCTATTCGGGCGATATCGCCGCGGCGGTGGGTCTCAAGAACACCGGCACCGGCGACACGCTCTCGGACGACAGGCACAAGATCATCCTCGAATCCATGGAATTCCCGGAGCCTGTGATCCGGGTGGCCATCGAGCCCAAGACCAAGGCGGGTCAGGAAAAGATGGGCATCGCGCTGGCGAAGCTGGCGGAAGAGGATCCCACCTTCAAGGCCTACACCGATCAGGACTCCGGCCAGACCATCATCGCCGGCATGGGCGAGCTCCATCTGGAGATCATCGTCGACCGGCTGCTGCGTGAGTTCAACGTGGAAGCGAACGTCGGCGCCCCGCAGGTCGCCTATAAGGAGACCATCACCAAGAGCGTCGAAGTCGATTCCAAATACGTACGCCAGTCCGGCGGACGCGGCCAGTACGGCCACTGCAAGGTGCGCTTCGAGCCCATGGACGCGAACGGAGACGAACTGTTCAAGTTTGACTCCGAGGTCGTGGGCGGAACGATCCCGAAGGAATATATCCCCGCGATCGGCGAAGGCATCGAGGAAGCCACGAAGAGCGGCATCCTCGGCGGTTATCCCGTCGTCGGCGTACATGCCACCGTATTCGACGGCTCCTACCATGAAGTCGACTCTTCCGAGCAGGCGTTCCATATCGCCGGTTCCATGGCCTTCAAACAGGCAATGGAAAAGGCAGGCGCGCAGCTCTTAGAGCCCATCATGAAGGTGGAAGTCACGATGCCGGAGGAATACCTGGGCGACGTCATCGGCGATATCAACAGCCGCCGCGGACGGATCGAAGGAATGGATGACCTGGGCGGCGGAAAGATCGTCAGAGGCTTCGTGCCCCTGTCCGAGATGTTCGGCTATGCCACGGACCTGCGTTCCAAGACCCAGGGAAGAGGCAACTATTCCATGTTCTTCGAGTCCTATGAACCGGTACCGAGGAACATCCAGGAGAAGGTGCTGAAGCTCTGATATTTCTATAAGAAGTGCTTGAAAAAATCATGATTATCCCATATAATGCTTCTGTATGGGTAAAGATGCCGTTAAGGCGTAAAATCTAAGGAGGATTTCTAAACAATGGCAAAAGCTAAATTCAACAGATCGAAGCCGCATTGCAATATCGGCACCATCGGCCACGTCGACCATGGTAAAACCACGCTGACGGCCGCTATTACCAAAGTTCTTGCAAAGCGCGTACCCGGTAACGTCGTTACCGATTTCGATAAGATCGACAAGGCTCCGGAAGAGAAGGAGCGTGGTATCACCATCAACTCCGCTCACGTCGAGTACGAGACCGCGAACCGTCACTATGCACACGTTGACTGCCCCGGCCATGCCGACTATGTCAAGAACATGATCACCGGCGCTGCGCAGATGGACGGCACCATCCTCGTCGTCGCTGCTACCGACGGTGTTATGGCGCAGACCCGTGAGCACGTGCTCCTTTCCCGCCAGGTCGGTGTTCCCTACATCGTAGTTTTCCTGAACAAGTGCGATGCAGTCGATGACGAAGAACTTCTTGACCTCGTTGAGATGGAAGTCCGCGATCTGCTGACTGAGTATGATTTCCCGGGCGATGAAATCCCGGTCATCCGTGGTTCCGCTTACAACGCACTGCATGCGGACGACGAAGGCACCGATCCCGACGGCAAGTGGCAGGATGCCATCATGGAGCTTATGGATGCTGTTGACAGCTACATCCCGACTCCTGTCCGTGAGAACGACAAGCCTTTCCTGATGCCCATCGAAGACGTTATGACGATCTCCGGCCGTGGTACGGTTGCTACCGGCCGTGTGGAGCGTGGTACCCTTCATATCCAGGATCCGGTCGAGATCCTCGGCATCAAGGAAGACAAGCAGACCTCCGTCGTTACCGGTATTGAAATGTTCCGTAAGACCCTCGACGAAGCGCAGGCCGGCGACAACATCGGCGCTCTTCTTCGTGGTATCAACAGAACCGATATCGAAAGAGGCCAGGTCATGGCGAAGCCCGGCACCGTTCCCTGCCACGACAAGTTCACCGCGCAGGTGTACGTCCTGACCAAGGATGAGGGCGGCCGTCATACTCCGTTCTTCAACAACTATCGTCCGCAGTTCTACTTCAGAACGACCGACGTCACCGGCGTCTGCAATCTTCCGGCCGGCACTGAAATGTGCATGCCTGGCGACAACGTCGAGATGACCATCGAGCTGATCCACAGCGTAGCAATGGAGCAGGGTCTTCGTTTTGCTATCCGTGAAGGCGGCCGTACCGTCGGTTCCGGCAGAGTTGTTTCCGTTCTTGAGTAATCAGAACTGAGAAGTTTCTTAAGAGGCGCAGTACTGTAACAGGTACTGCGCCTTCTTTATTTCCCTTGTTTGACCTGCTTTTTCATCTGTGTTATAGTATGCGCATAAACGGCCCTGCGGCCGGAAAAAGAGGAGACGAGCCTATGAACGCCGGACTGTCCGGAAGGAAGCTGCACAGGATCTTCGCCCGCATTACGGGGGCTTTCCTTGTTCTGCTTTTTATGTTCTCTTACATGTCTTCCCCGGCTTCTGCGGATAATGAAGCCTACGGAGAAGAAGCGTACGCCTGCCTGCAGTTCATCGACCAGAATCTCGGCTACCGGATCTCGGACGTCAAGAAAACGACCGACACCCGGGCCCGGGACAACGCCGGGAACTGGATCGTGGAGAAGCTGCACGAATACGGCTACAAAAACGTCAATCCGATCACGATCGACCTTGCTGGCAACCATGCGGTAAGCTATTACGTCAGGAAGCCGGGGAACTCCCAGAACCGGCTCGTGATCGGGGCGCATTACGACTGTGTGGAGACGAAGGGGGTCGAGGACAACGGCACGGGCGTCGCCGTCTGCCTGGAGCTCGCAAAGCGCTTCTTGAACACCGAAACGCCGCTGACGATCGACTTCTGCTTTTTTGACGGCGAGGAGACGATCGGCTACGCGGGCGCTTATTCCTACCTGGAGCAGCTCGGGACCGGCGGGATCTTCTGCTACATGAACCTGGACTGCCTCGGCGCCGGCGATATCATGTACGTCTACGGCGGCGATTATGAAGGAGATACCCTGGTCCGGGACTGGGGCTACAATATGGCGAGGACCGTGGCGGACGAACTCGGCACGCCGCTTTCCGCATTGCCGGCGGCGATCGGCGATCCCCTGACGCCGACCCGGCCGAATTCCAGCGATCATTATTACTTTAACCAGAAAGGGATCCCGTACATCTATCTGGAAGCCAACCGCTGGGTGAAGCCGGACGGGACGCGTGCGCGGGAAGAGAAGCCGCATTTCTATAATTCTGCGGATCCCGGCTTTGCAGCGACCGGCGGGCAGATCATCCACACGACCGAGTTCGAGGACCTGAAGACGATCGAGTCGATCGTGCCCGGACGCATGAAGAACCATATGACCGCTTACGCCCATATCGCGAGCGTCATTATCCGGACGATGGACGAAAACGCGCCCGCGCGCTACAGCGTTTATACGGAAAAAACGCCGGGGCCTTCCACCGAGCCGACGACGGAAGAGACGAACGAAGAGCCGGTGTCGGAGGCATCCACGGAAACGGAAGAAGAGACGAGTGGAGAAAGTACGCCGGAACAGACCGAAGAAAGCACAAAAGAAACGGAAACGGAAGTGAAAACGACGGAAACGCCCGACACCACGGCGGATGAAGATAAACCGACAACCGCTCCCGCTGAAGAAGGCAGTACGGAGGCTGAAAACAGACCCGGCATCACGCTCGACCGTGTTTCGATCATCTACCTGATTGCTGCTTCCGCGGCGATCATCGGCCTCGTCCTGCTCATCATCTTCTCCTTCCGTGGAAGAAGAAGCGAATAACTTATTTTTGATCCTTTTCCGCAGCGCGGGAAAGTACAGGGAGATAAAGAATGAAAGTTCATGTAGATCCGCATATCCGGGACACCTACCGGGTCTTTCCGGCGGAGGGACGGGGCGCGTACCTGCGCTATGATATGAATGAAAATCCGGAGGGCCTGCCGGCGGCGTTCGTGCAGCGTGTCCTCAGGGAGATCACGCCCGAATTCCTTGCGACCTATCCGGAACCAAGCCGCTTCCTTGGGAAGTATGCGGCTTTCCTTTCCGTCCAACCGGAGAACCTGCTGGCCGTCAACGGTTCCGACATGGCCATCCGCTACCTGATGGAGACCTTCGGCGAAGAAGGAAAAGAGATCGTCAGCGTCGCGCCGACCTTTGAGATGTACGGCGTCAACGCGAGCATTTTAGGCTACCGCCATGTGACGGTCCCCTATGACGAAGCCTTGAATGTGAATGTGGACGATATCGTCGCCGCGATCGGTCCGGATGCGCGTATCGTCTTCCTCACGAACCCGAACAATCCCATCGGGAACGTCTACACGCAGGACGAGGTCCGGAGGATCGCGGACCGGGCGGAGGAGGTCGGCGCGGTCGTCGTCGTAGACGAAGCCTACCATTATTTCTATCCGGAAAGCTTCGTTCAGTATGCGCTGACCCGCAGAAACATGATCGTGCTCCGGACGTTCTCCAAGCTGTTTTCGATCGCCGCGCTCCGGCTCGGCATCATCATCGCGGATCCCGAGCTCATCGGCTATATCCGGAACGCGAAGCTGACCTTTGACGCGAATTCCGTGGCGCTCTTATTTGCGGAGCGGATCATCGAAGAACCGGGCCTTACGGAAGAACTGATCCGGATCGAGAACGAAGGCAAGGCTTACGTGCTTCAGGAGCTTGAAGGGAACGGCTACGAGTGCCGGGACTGCCGCGGGAATTTCATCTTTGTGCGTACAAAGAAGGACGCCCACCGGGTCGAAGAGATCCTCCGGGAGGAGAAGAAGCTGCTGGTGCACGCATACCGGCATCCGCTGCTCCGTGATTTCCTCCGGGTATCGGTCGGTTCCCGGGCGGCGATGGAACGTTTCCTGAAGCTTTTCTATGAGGCGGAAAGCGAGGCGTAAGGCATGAAAAAGGTCATCACCTACGGTACATTCGATCTTCTGCATTACGGGCACGTACGGCTCTTAGAGCGCGCGAAAGCGCTCGGCGACTACCTGATCGTCGGCGTCACAAGTGACGACTATGACAAATCCCGCGGGAAGATCAACGTCCGCCAGCCGCTTTCCGAGCGGATGGAGGCGGTGCGCCAGACCGGGCTCGCGGACGAGATCATCGTCGAGGAATACGAAGGACAGAAGATCGACGATATCCGGAAGTTCGGCGTCGATATCTTTGCGATCGGCTCGGACTGGGAAGGCTTTTTCGATTATCTGAAGGAATACTGCGAAGTCATCTACCTTCCGCGGACCGAAGGTGTTTCGAGCTCCGGGATCCGGAGCGGGGACAGCGAGCTTAGGCTCGGCCTTATCGGGACGGCGACGAACGTCGATAAGGTGGCGCGTGAGTGCGCGATCGTGAACGGGATCACGGTCTCCGGGAAGGCCGGGGACATACAGGACGCGGAAGCACTCTTTCAGGATTCGGACGCCGTCTATATCTTCGCACCGCCGGAAGAAAAGGCGGTACTGATCCGGAAGGCGCTTGAAAACGGAAAACATGTGCTCGCGGAAGCGCCGCTCGCCGCGGATACGGCGCTGCTCAGGGAACTTACGGAACTTGCGGGAGCGAAGGGCCTCATACTCATGGAGGCGCTGAAAACGGCCTTTTCCACCGCCTACCGCCGGCTGATCCTGATGCTGAAGGGCGGTAAGATCGGCCGTATCGTCTCCGTGGACGCGGCCTGCACGAGCATGCAGGAGCAGACGGCCGCAGGCGTCGCGAACGGGCTCGGCAGCCTGCACGACTGGGGCCCGACGGCGATGCTGCCGGTCTTCCAGCTGCTTGGGACGGATTTCCGGAAGAAGCAGCTCTATTCGTTGAACGATCCCGTGTGCCCGGACCTGGACGCGTTCACACGGCTTGATTTTATCTACGACAGCGCGGTCGCTTCGGTGCGCGTCGGCAAGGGCGTGAAATCGGAGGGCGAGCTCGTCGTGACCGGCACCAAAGGCTGTGCGTACGTCCCCGCGCCCTGGTGGAAGACGGACTTCTTCGAGATCCGCTATGAGGATCCGTCGGAGAACCAGCGCTTCTTTTACCAGCTGGAAGGCGAAGGCATCCGCTACGAACTGAAAGCCTTCCTGGACGCCGTGAACCGGCGTATCAGCGCGGACGGCATCGAAAAGAACGTGACCGAAGCGATGGTCCGCGTCATGGAAGACGCGAAGGAAGGGCGCGACCGCACCTTCCTTTCAGGCATATGAATACGGGATCTTCAGGCGGCGCACTCGTGCTGCCTGCCTATGCCAAACTGAACATCGGCCTGGATATCGTCGGGCGGCGCCCGGACGGCTACCATGAGCTTAGGATGCTGATGCTTAGGATCGCACTCTCGGATACGGTGAAGCTGAAACGCACGGAAGAGGCCGGCATACGGCTTTATTCCGATATGCCGGGCTTACCCTCGGACGAGCGGAACCTCGCTTACCGGGCGGCAGCAGCCATGTTCCGGCATTTTGGACTGCCCGGCGGAACCTTGATCCGGCTCGAAAAAAAGATCCCGGCAGCAGCCGGCCTCGCGGGCGGTTCCGCGGACGCCGCGGCGGTGCTCACGGGCATCGACCGGATGTACGGCCTTCACGCAGACCCGGCGGTCCTGGAAGAGATCGCGCTTTCCCTCGGGGCGGACGTTCCGTACTGCCTTATGGGCAGGACGGCGCTCGCGGAAGGAATCGGCGAAATGCTGACGACGCTGCCCGCGTTCCCGCATTCCTGCGTCGTACTGGCGAAACCGGAAGAAGGCATTTCAACGAAAGAATCCTATGCCGCCTATGACCGTATGGGGGCGGAAAGACATCCGGATATCGACGGACTGCTTGCGGCGCTTGCCGCCGGAGACAGGGCGGGACTTTCAAAGGCGGCCGGCAACGTACTGCAGGCATATGCGGAAGAAAAACTGCCGGCTGTCCCGGCGCTCGTCCGCCTGCTGAAAGAGAGCGGCGCGTACCTCAGCATGATGAGCGGCTCCGGACCGACGGTGTTCGGCCTGTTTGAAGAGAACGCCTGTGCCGAAAAGGCACTGGAACACGTACGGAAGAGCGGCCTCGCGGCGTTCTTATGCCGGACGGAAACGCTCCCCGATATCGAGACCGATCAAGAGGAGGGATAAGAAGTGGCGGAAAAACTGTATACGATCCCCGTCAACGACGCGTTCGACAAAAACAGTGAATGCCCGATCTGCTCCATGTACAAAAAGCTGGAGGACGACAGCATCGACTTCATGATG